>CAMPJU010000290.1 GCA_946886995.1 uncultured Lysobacteraceae bacterium | reverse complement strand
TCGGGGGATCGTCCCCCGCAGCGCGCACGCGACGCACGTGCTGGCGCCGGGCGACCGGGTCGAAGTGGTGCACGCGCTGGGGGGCGGCTGAAACGCGTCCCAAGCGTGGCTGCAGCGCGCGGGTGCGCGATGCGCACCGCAGGACGGGAACCCGGCGATCCACGGCAGGGGGAAGTCGCCGGGACCCGTAGCTTTGCGACCCCGGCTTTCGCCGGGTGTGCCTTTTCGCGTACCGCGGTGACGCATCGCGCGGCGCGGACCGGCTCCCTTGCGGCGATCGGGGGGATCGCCACATCCCGGTCCACGTCATCGAGAACGCGCGGTCCCCGGCGGGGCGGCCAACCGCCTGTCCGATCGATCGCGCTTGGTACCATGCGCGGATGCCGACGCCCCCCCACGACAAGGCCGATGACAGGCCCGCTGGCCGCCCCGACGACGCCCTGGTCGTCGCCGGCTGCCGCTACCGCTCCCGCCTCCTGACCGGCACCGGAAAGTTCACGGACCTGGCCCAGACCCGCGAGGCCACCGAGGCCGCGGGCGCCGAGATCGTCACGGTCGCCATCCGCCGCACGAACATCGGGCAGACCCCGGGCGAGCCGAACCTGCTCGACGTCCTGCCGCCCGACAAGTACACGATCCTGCCCAACACGGCCGGCTGCTACACCGCCGACGACGCCGTGCGCACCTGCCGCCTCGCGCGGGAGCTGCTAGACGGCCACAAGCTGGTCAAGCTCGAGGTCCTGGGCGACCCGCGCACCCTGTTCCCCGACGTCGTCCAGACCCTCGCCGCAGCCGAGACGCTGGTGGCCGACGGGTTCGACGTGATGGTCTACACCAGCGACGACCCGGTGCTGGCGCGGAGGCTGGAGGAAATCGGATGCGTTGCGGTGATGCCGCTGGCGGCACCGATCGGCTCCGGCCTGGGCATCCAGAACCGCTACAACCTGCTGGAGATCGTCGAGAACGCGAAGGTCCCGATCATCGTCGACGCCGGCGTGGGCACGGCTTCCGACGCGTCCGTCGCGATGGAACTGGGTTGCGACGGCGTACTGATGAACACCGCCATCGCCGGCGCGCGCGATCCGGTGCTGATGGCCCATGCGATGAAGCTGGCGGTCGAGGCCGGTCGCGCAGCGTTCCTCGCCGGCCGCATCCCGCGCAAGCGCTACGCCAGCGCGTCCTCACCGGTGGACGGGCTGGTCGGTTGATGGCCGGGCAGGCGCCTGGCGAAGGCACGCCCAAGGCGCCGCCCAAGCCGTTCACCGTCACTGCGGGCGAGCGCCGCATCCGCAGCTTCGTGCTGCGCCAGGGGCGGTTCACGCCCGCGCAGCAACGCGCGTTCGATGCCCTCTGGCCCCGCTTCGGCCTGGACTACACCGGCACGCCCCGCGACTTCGATGCGACCTTCGGGCGCCATGCGCCGCGCGTGCTCGAGATCGGTTTCGGCAACGGCGAGGCGCTGCGTTTCGCCGCCGCCCGCGACCAGGACCGTGATCACCTGGGCATCGAGGTCCACGCCCCGGGCGTCGGGCGCCTGCTCAACGCACTCGCCGAGGACGATGCCCGCAACGTGCGCCTGTACCACCACGATGCCGTGGAGGTGCTCGGGCACGAGGTGGCGGACGGGTCGCTCGACGAGATCCGCATCTACTTCCCCGACCCCTGGCACAAGAAGCGCCACAACAAGCGTCGCCTGGTGAACGAGGCGTTCGCCGCGCTGCTGGTCCACAAGCTGTCGCCGACGGGCCGCTTGCACCTCGCGACCGATTGGCAGGACTATGCGGAGCAGATGTGGGACGTGCTGGACGGGACGCCCGGCATCGCCAACCGGGCCGGCCCGCGCGGCGCGGTGCCGCGGCCGCCCTGGCGCCCTCAGACGCACTTCGAGGCCCGCGGCCTGCGCCTGGGCCACGGCGTCTGGGACCTGCTGTACGACAAGACACCGGACGCCTGACGCCCCGCCATGGACACCGCGCTGACGCTCACCACCGACATGAAGCTCGTGCTCGGGCTGGTGGGCTTCACGATGGCGATGTTCCTGTTCGAGCGGATCCGCGCGGACGTCGTCGCGCTGGTCGTGCTGGTGCTGCTGGGGCTGACCGGGCTGGTCGCGCCGGAGGACCTGTTCAACGGCTTCTCGGGCAACGCGGTGATCAGCATCATCGCGACCATGATCCTGGGCGCCGGCCTGGACCGCACCGGCGCGCTCAACCGGCTGGCCGGCTGGCTGCTGCGCCGCGCGCACGGTGTCGAGGAACGGCTGCTGTTGCTGACGTCGGCCGTGGCCGGGCTCAACTCCTCGATCATGCAGAACCCGTCGGTGATGGCGCTCTACCTGCCCGTCGCCTCGCGGCTGTCGTCGCGCACCGGCCTGCCGTTGTCGCGGCTGCTGCTGCCGCTGGCCTGCGCGATCGTGATGGGCGGGACGCTGACCATGGTCGGCAACTCGCCGCTGATCCTGCTCAACGACCTGCTGGTGTCGGCCAACGCCAACCTGCCCTC
>CAMPJU010000289.1 GCA_946886995.1 uncultured Lysobacteraceae bacterium | reverse complement strand
CCGCGGCGCCGACGATGATCGCGGTGCCGTGCTGGTCGTCGTGGAACACCGGGATGTTCATCCGCTCGCGAAGCTTGCGCTCGACGATGAAGCACTCCGGCGCCTTGATGTCCTCGAGGTTGATGCCGCCGAACGTCGGTTCCAGCGCGGCGATGATGTCGACCAGCTTGTCCGGGTCGCGCTCGTCGATCTCGATGTCGAACACGTCGATGCCGGCGAACTTCTGGAACAGCACGCCCTTGCCTTCCATCACCGGCTTGCCGGCCAGCGGGCCGATGTCGCCCAGGCCCAGGACCGCCGTGCCGTTGGTGACCACGCCGACCAGGTTGCCGCGCGCGGTCAGGCGGCTGGCGGCGCGCGGGTCGGCGACGATCTCCTCGCAGGCGTAGGCCACGCCCGGTGAATAGGCCAGGGCCAGGTCGCGCTGGGTCACCAGGGCCTTGGTCGGCACGACCTTGATCTTCCCGGGCGGGTCGAGCTGGTGGTAATCCAGCGCGGCTTGCTTCAGGTCTTCCTTCGCGGGCAGGTCGTTGTCGGGGGGCTGTGGCATTCCGGAGGGGGCGACGCGGGGGAACCCCCGATTCTACCGACCCCCGGCGAACTAGAGGTCGAGGACGGCCTCGCTCTCCAGGATCCGGTCCAGCCGGATCCGGTTGGCGAACAGCGAGAACGCCAGCATCCCCGCCAGCCCGTTGGCCCGCTCGACCCAGGACGGCAGCCAGCGCGGCGGGACCAGGACCGGTTCCATGTCCGCGTCCCCGAACAGCGGCTCGAATCGGAGCACGTCGGCCAGCGTCATCTTCCCCGCGAACAGCAGCCGGCACAGGCGCAGCTGGCCGGTGCGCAGCGCCCAGCGGAAGAACGTGTGCACGCCGACCAGGCCGCGCAGGTACACGGTGTCCTTGGTGAATGCCGCGCCGCCGGTGGTCGGCACGCCGCGGAACACGCGCTGCGCGGAGGCGAAACTCTCCACGTCGCTCTGCCCCGCGTCGCGGAAATGGCGGAACACGTCGAGGAAATCGGCACCGTCCAGGGCCATCGCGACCGCGACGATGCGCAGGCTGAGCCGCTTCATGCGCTCGATGTCGATGCTGCCGGTGATCTGCTCGGCAAACGTCGCCAGGCCTTCCTGGGTGGCGGTGGTGCGCGGCGACGCCAACGCCAGGCTCGGCAACACCGTCTGCTCGCGGCCATTGAGCCCGGTGAGCGAGTGCACCAGCGCCTCGTGGTGGTACAGCTGCTGGCGGTCGTAGTCGGAATACGCGGCGCCGGCGCGCAGCCGGATGCGGGTGGCGCCCGCAGCGGCCTTGGCGATCAGGTCCGGGTCCAGCACCACTTCGATCATGCGACCGTCGAAGAAATGGTCCAGGTCGCGCTGCAGTTGCAACTGCAATGCCGTCGCGGAAATGTCCACCTGCTCGGCGGGCGAGAGCAGTTCCCGGTCGAGCTCGTCGGCGATCTCGATGAAGTGGCGCGCGGCCTCGCGCGTGCTCGGGCCACCCGGGATCGGCGCTTCGGGGTGGCCGTACAGCGCGATCGAGTGCGTGGCGACCGCCGGCGTGCCGAGCACCTCCAGCAGTTGCGCGGCGATGTCCCAGCTTCGCGCCGATTCGATGACGTAGGCGCCGAGCGGGTGGTCCTCGTCCGCCTCCGCGACCACCGTCGCGAGCGTGCGGCGCGCCTCGCCGAAATCGTGCCGCGGATAGGCATGGGCCGGCAGCTTCGGCTGCCCGCGCGCCAGGTCGTCGAGGAACCGGGCCTGCTCGCTGGCCGGCCAGCTGGTGAGGGTGAGCAGGCGTATGTCGCGCACCGCCTCCACCATCCGCGCGTCGAGCGCGGCGTGGTGGGCGATGTCGGCGCGCAGCGGGGGCACGGTCGCCGCCTAGTGGCGTCCGTACTTGTCGTCGAGGCGCTTGTTGAGCGCCTTGCCCTGCACCCGCGCCTCCGACTTCTGCGCGCGGCGCGTGGCCAGGCGGTCGGCGGCACCGGCCACCTCGTCGCTGAGCTTCAGGTAGTTGGCGACGCGCTGCGGGTCGACGGTGCCGGCTTCCACCGCCGCGCGCACGGCGCATCCCGGTTCGCTGGCGTGGACGCAATCGCGGAACCGGCATTGCGCGGCGAGCGCGTCGATGTCGGCGAAGCTTTCCGCCACGTCCTCTTCGCCGGTGGGCTTCAGTTCGCGCATGCCGGGCGTATCGATCAGGCAGGCGCCGGACGGCAGGGGGATCAGCGCGCGATGGGTGGTGGTGTGGCGACCGCGGTCGTCGGTCGCGCGCACTTCGGCGGTGCGCATCCGTTCCGCGCCCAGCAACGTGTTGGTCAGGGTCGACTTGCCGGCGCCCGAGCTGCCGACCAGCACCGCCGTCGTGCCCGGTGCGAGCCACGGTGCGAGCGCGTCCGCCGCCTCGGGCGCCTTCGCGTTCACGGCCACGACGGGAACGCCCTGCCCGACCAGGTCGGCCAGCGCCGCGCGCGCGTCGTCCACCGCGGCCGGGTCGGCGGCAAT
>CAMPJU010000288.1 GCA_946886995.1 uncultured Lysobacteraceae bacterium | reverse complement strand
CCGCGGTGAGCCGTCGCGGCGTGCCGCCGGGTGGCGCGTGCTGCAGCATCAGTGGAGAGATCAACGCCTGCGGATAGCGGCGCAGGTAGTGCAGCAGGCCACGCAACACCGCGTCGTTGAGTTGCCGTTCGACGTCCTGCCAGTCGGCCAGCCCCGTGATCGACAGGTCCAGGCTGTCCTTCAGTTCCGGCAGGACGCCGCCGCCGACGCGGCCGGGCTGCGCGTTGCCGGCCGCGGCGAAGCGCTCGACGATCGCCGCGCACGTCGCGCGATCCAGCGCGTCGTCGAAGACCTCGATGAAGTCGCCGGTGGCTGGATCCCCGCCTTCGCGGGGATGACGGGGTGCGGGGGTCACCGGATCAGGTCGTGACGGCGCCGACAGGGACCGCGGCGGCGCACGCGTCGTGCTCGTGGTGGTAGCGCACCGCTTCCTCGACCTCGGCGCGGCTGCCCAGGAACACCGGCACGCGCTGGTGCAACTGGTCGGGGGCGATGTCCAGGATCCGCCGCCGCCCGTCGCTGACCGCGCCGCCGGCCTGTTCCACCAGCAGGCCCATCGGGTTGGCCTCGTACATCAGGCGCAGCTTGCCTGCCTTCGTCGGGTCCTTGCGGTCCCACGGGTAGATGAAGATGCCGCCGCGGGTCAGGATGCGGTGCACGTCCGCGACCATCGACGCGATCCAGCGCATGTTGAAGTCCTTGCCGCGCGGCCCCGTCTTCCCGGCCAGCAGGTCCTCCACGTAGGCCTGCATCGGCGGTTCCCAGTGCCGCTGGTTGGACATGTTGATCGCGAATTCCTTCGTTTCCTCCGGCACCCGGACGTCGGCCTTCGTCAGCACGAACGATCCCTGTTCGCGGTCGAGCGTGAACATGTGCGTGCCGTGGCCGATCGTCAGCACCAGCATCGTGCTGGGCCCGTAGATGCAGTAGCCGGCCGCGACCTGCGCGGTGCCTGGCTGCAGGAAGTGGTCGTCGCACGGTGCGCCCACGCCCTCCGGGCAGCGCAGGACGGAGAAGATCGTGCCGACCGACACGTTGACGTCGATGTTGGAACTGCCGTCCAGCGGATCGAACAGCAGCAGGTAGTTGCCGCGCGGGAATGCGTCCGGGATCGGCTGGCAGTGCTCCATCTCCTCCGACGCACAGGCCGCCAGGTGCCCTCCCCATGCATTGGCCTCCAGCAGCACGTCGTTGGCGATGACGTCGAGCTTCTTCTGGGCCTCGCCCTGCACGTTGCCGGTGCCGGCGTCACCCAGGACGCCGCCAAGTGCACCCTTGCCGACCGCCACGGAGATGCGCTTGCAGGCGCGGGCGACCACTTCCATGAGCAGGCGCAGGTCCGGGCTGATGTGGCCGCGGCGCTGCTCCTCGAGGAGGTGGCGGGTGAGGGAAACCGGGTCGGAGGCAGTCATTGCGTGCACCGCTGGAAAGGGCGCCATTGTAGGCGCGCGGTCGCTTTGCCGCTCCAACGATTCACCTGCCTGAATCACCGGGCGGGACCGGAATGCCTTCACTTCGGCGGATCGCGTACCGTGGCGCGCTTCCAATGGCCTGGCCGCGCTCATGAAGTCCCGTTACATCCTCATCGCCTCACTCCTGGCCCTCGTAATGGGGTCGATCTCCGCGGGCGCCGGGTTCGCTGCGGAAACAACGCCGATCATCTCGACCTTCGCCGGCAACGCGGATCCCATGTCCGACGAGCCTTACGGCGACGGGGGTCCTGCCACGGACGCCAACATCGTGCTGCCCCAGGATGTGGCCGTCGACGCCGCGGGCAACGTCTTCATCGCCGATTATTTCGGCGAGGCGGTCTGGAAGGTGGACCCTGCGGGAACCATCCATCTCGTCGCGGGCAACCGGTTCGGGGGCCCGCCCACCGATGGGGCGCTCGCGACCGACGTGCGCATCGGCGGCGCGCGTGGCGTCGCGGTGGGCGAAGGCGGCGCCCTCTACGTGGCGGTCAGTGGCACGATCTACCGGGTGACGCCGACCGGCCTGATCTACAGGCACGTCGATGTCTCCGGCATGGTGGCCCACGACGTGGATGCCGGACCGGACGGGAGCATCTACATCTCGGATGCCGGCAACCACATCGTCCGCCGGTTCTCGCGGGACGGGATCCTGTCGACGGTCGCCGGGAACGGGGAGCGTGGCAATGCCGGCGATGGCGGCCCGGCGGCGGATGCACAACTCGATTCCCCGCTTGGCGTGCTCGCGCTGCCGGATGGCGGCTTCCTGGTGTCGTCCACCGATCGGGTGCGGCGGGTCGCGCCGGACGGCACCATCTCGACATTCGCCGGCGGTGGGGCCGACGTCGCTGCCGTCGACGCGTTGGGCGTGAAGATGGGGCTGGCGAGGGGACTGGACAGGGACGCGCTCGGCCGCGTCTACGTCGCGGATCTCGGTCAGCACCTGGTCCGGCGGATTGCCCCTGACGGCTCGGTCGAGGTCGTGGTCGGCACTGTCGTGGACGAGAACGGCGCGACCGCCGGGTATGCCGGCGACGGCGGCCCG
>CAMPJU010000287.1 GCA_946886995.1 uncultured Lysobacteraceae bacterium | reverse complement strand
TGCGACCTGGTCGGCATGACCGGCATGCCCGAAGCCGCGCTCGCGCGGGAACTGGGGCTGGACTACGCGTGCCTGGCGGTCGTCGCCAACTGGGCCGCCGGCGCCGGCCCCGATGCCGAGGAAGTGATCACCCTCGACGACGTGCTCGCCAACGTCGAGGCGGCCTCCGCCGGCTTCGGCCCGCTGCTGCACGCCCTGCTCGCGCCCTGACGCCCGGCTCCAGTCTCCTGCCCCGTTGTGCGCCGCCGCTTGCGCGGACCGCCGGTCGCGGCATACTCACGGCCGTGCGCTGCGCGGAACGTGCGCACACATCGCATCCAGACGAGGTCACACAGCTCATGCAGTACGGCACAGTGAAGTGGTTCAACGACGCCAAGGGGTTCGGCTTCATCGCCCCTGAAGACGGCAGCGCCGACGTGTTCGTGCATTACTCGGCGATCGATGCCAAGGGATTCCGCAGCCTCCAGGAAGGCCAGCGGGTCAGCTACGAAGTGGTGCAGGGTCCGAAGGGCGCCCAGGCCGCGGGAGTCGCGCCGGTCGCCGAAATCGCCTGAAGCAGCAGTCCCGCACATTGAAAGGCCCCGCCGGAGCGGGGCCTTTTTTTTGCGTGCGTTCCGCTGCGTGCGGCCAGGTGGCTCAGCGCAGCCAGGCGCGCCCGTTGTACACGCGGACGTAGGAACCTTCGCGGATCCCGCCCAGCTCGCCCTGCTGCACCACGACGCTGCGACCGTCGTTCATGCGCACGGTGAGGCTGTAGGTGTTGTTGTTGGCCTGCGCGCGGTTCTGGATCGCGTTGCCGGCGACCGCGCCGGCCACCGCACCCGCCACCGTCGCCGTGTTCCGGCGGCCCTCGCTCTCGTCATCGGCGAGCTCGCGGCCGGCGGCCGCGCCGACGATGCCGCCCAGTACCGCGCCGGTGGCGTTGGGCACCGCGCTGCCGCCGCCGATCATGTCGATCCGGGTGACGGTGCCGCAGTCGTAGCAGTTGGCGGTACTGCTGGACGCCGGCGGGCCGTAGCCGTACCCGTCGCCATAACCCTGGGTGGTGGTGCAGCCGGCCATGGCCAGCATGGCGGCGGCTGCGACGCCGATCAGTCGGAAGTTCATGCCCGTCTCCTGTGGGGGTCCACCGGCATGCTCGGCGCGGTCGCGTGAATGCCCCATCAATCCGGCCGGGGCATCCATGACCCGCCGTTCAGGAACGGAAGTCCTGGTGGCAGCCCTTGCAGGTCTCCCCGACCTCGCCCAGGGTCGCGCCAAGTGCCTCGCAGTCCTGCGGAGGCGCGGCGACGGCGGTGTCCAGGGTGGCGCGCATCCGGCTGGCGTGCGCGGCGAACCGTTCGTCGTCGGCCAGGCCCGGGAAGCCGGCCTCCAGGTCGTTGGCCATGGTCCGCAGCGCCTGCAGGTGGGGCAGGGCATCGGTGGCCGCGCACCGGTTGCTGTCGATGTCGGCCTTCAGCTGGCCGGTGTGCCAGGCCTGCACATGCATCAGTGCGCCGTGGAAATGGTCCTTGCGCGCATCGATCGCGCGCATCGCCATGACGGTGCCGATGGCGCCGACCACCAGGCCCAGCAGGAACAGGAACAGGTAACGCGTGGCATGGCTCTTGCGTGCAGGCGTCGCGGTGTTCATGGCAGGGTCCCCGTCTGGTGGCGTCCGGCGGAAAACTAGCACGGCCGCCTAGAATGGAGCGATGCAGCCCTCGTTGCGCGAACGGTTCTCCGGCATCGACCGGCTCTACGGCAGCGGCGCCGTGGAGCGGCTGGCCGGGCGCCATGTGACCGTGGTCGGGCTGGGGGGCGTCGGCTCCTGGGTGGTCGAGGCGCTGGCCCGTTCGGCGGTGGGGCGCCTGACCCTGGTCGACGCCGACGACATCTGCCTGTCCAACACCAACCGCCAGCTGCACGCACTGGACGGACAGTACGGGCAGGGCAAGGCCGCCGCGCTGGCCGCGCGCTGCCGCACCATCAACCCCGCGATCGAAGTCGAGGCGGTGCCCAGCTTCCTCACCCCGTCGAACCTGGAAACGATGCTGGACCGCGACCACGACCTCGTGGTGGACGCCTGCGACAGCTTCCGCAGCAAGGTCGAAATGATCGCGTGGTGCCGGCGCCGCAAGTTGCCGATCGTCGTCTCGGGCTCGGCCGGCGGCCGGACCGACCCGACCCAGGTGCGGGTGCGCGACCTCTCGCGCACCGAGCACGACGCGCTGCTCGCGCTGGTGCGCACGAAGCTGCGCGCGGAGTTCAACTTCCCCAAGAACCGCGACCGCTACTTCGGCGTGCCCGCGGTGTACTCGCTGCAGAACGTGCGCTATCCGCAGGCCGACGGCAGCGTCTGCGGCACGCGGCCGGACGTCGGTCCCGACGCGGCGCTCAAGCTCGACTGCGGCGCCGGCCTGGGCGCCGCCACCCACGTCACCGGCGCGTTCGCCTTCGCTGTCGCGGGCAAGGCCATCGAAAAATTACTTGTGTGAGGTTCGCGCGCTGGCCGGGAGTGCGTGGCCCCCTACGG
>CAMPJU010000286.1 GCA_946886995.1 uncultured Lysobacteraceae bacterium | reverse complement strand
GCGCGGCCCTGACCACGTTCATCTCGCTGGCCGGCCGCTACATGGTGCTGATGCCGAACTCGCCGACCGCGGGCGGCGTGTCGCGCCGCATCGAGGGCGACGACCGCGCCGAGCTGAAGAAGGCGCTCGACGCCCTGCAGATCCCCGACGACATGGGCGTGATCATCCGCACCGCCGGCGTGGGCCGCGACGCGGAGGAACTGCAGTGGGACCTGGACTACCTGCTGCAGGTCTGGAAGGCCGTCGCAGAGGCCGCGCTCACGAAGCCGGCGCCGTTCCTGATCTACCAGGAATCCCGCCTGATCATCCGCGCGCTGCGTGACTACATGCGCCCGGACATCGGCGAGATCCTGGTCGACACGCCGGAGATGTACGACGAGGCGAAGGAGTTCGTGCAGCAGGTCATGCCGCACAACCTGCGCAAGCTCAAGCACTACACCGACGACACGCCGCTGTTCAACCGGTTCCAGATCGAGTCGCAGATCGAGAACGCGTACGAGCGCACGGTGCGCCTGCCCTCCGGCGGCGCGCTGGTGATCGACCAGACCGAGGCGCTGACCGCGATCGACGTCAACTCGGCGCGCGCCACCAAGGGCAGCGACATCGAGGAGACCGCGTTCAACACCAACCTCGAGGCGGCCGACGAAGTCGCGCGCCAGATGCGCCTGCGCGACCTGGGCGGCCTGGTGGTGATCGACTTCATCGACATGTCGTCGAACAAGCACCAGCGCGACGTCGAGAACAAGCTGCAGAACGCGCTGCGCCACGACCGCGCGCGCGTGCAGGTCGGGCGTATCTCGCGCTTCGGCCTGCTGGAGATGTCGCGCCAGCGCCTGCGCCCGAGCCTGGGCGAGTCCAGCCAGCTGGTGTGCCCGCGTTGCGAGGGCCATGGCCGGATGCGCTCGATCGAGTCGCTGTCGCTGTCGATCCTGCGCGTCGCCGAAGAGCACGCGATGAAGGAGAACACCGGGCAGGTGCTGGTCCAGGCCCCGGTGGAGATCGCCAACTTCCTGCTCAACGAGAAGCGCGGCGCCCTGAAGGAAATCGAGGCGCGCCACGACGCGCCGATCGTGATCGTGGCCGACGACCAGCTCGAGACGCCGCACTACGAAGTCACGCGCCTGCGCGAGAACGAGCTGGGCGAGGAATCCGCGCGCCCGAGCTACCAGCGCGGCACGCCGCGCAAGCTGGCCACGCATTCGCTGACCAAGGCCAACCTCAACATCCCGGCGCTGCCGGCGGTGCGCAACGTGCAGCCGGCGCAGCCGGCGCCGCTGCGCGAACCGCGCGAGCCCGAGCGGGAGGTGGAAGCACCGCCCGCGCCAGTGGTCGCCGCCCCGCGCCGCGAGCCCGGTCTCGTGGCACGCCTGTTCGGTGCGTTGTTCGGCACCGGCGAGGCGAAACGGGACAGGCCGGCGCGCAGTGACCGCGGCCGCGACACCGGCGACCGTGACGGTTCCAGGCGCGATGACCGCGGCGAGCGCCGCCGTGACGGACGCGACGCTCGTGGCGAAGGGCGCGGCGAAGGCCGTGGCGGGCGCCAGGGCCGCGACGGCCGTCGCGACGAGCAGCGCCGCCAGAAGCACCGCGGGGATCGCCAGGACAAGGCCGCGACGCCCGACAAGGTCGAGAAGGTCGAGAAGGCCGAAGCCACCGAGAAGCAGGCGCAGCAGCCGAAGCGGCAGAAGCAGCCGCGCGGCCGTGGTCGCAAGGCGGCACAGGGCACCGACGAGGCACAGGCGCAGACGGGCGTGACGGAGGCCACCGCGATCGCGGCGACCGCCGCGGCGACCGCGTCCGATGCCGCCGACACGACCCCGCGCCACGAGGAACAGCAACCCGAATCGGCATCCACGCAGCACGCGGCCAACCAGGGCGACGCGCCTGCCGGCGACGAGCCCGGGAAGGAGGGCGCCGAGGGCGGGCGTCGGCGGCGCGGACGTCGCGGCGGTCGCCGCCGCCGTCGCGGGGGCGATGCCGCCGCGCAGGACGGCGCGGGCAATGGCACCGACGAGGCCGGGAGCGAAGGCGCGACGCGCAACGACCGACCGGGCGACGACAGTGCCGCGGACGACATCGCCGCGCCGCAGCGCTCGCAGCCGGAGTTCGACTTCGACGATGGCGCGCCCGCCGCAACGGCCGCTGCCGCGGTCGCCGCTGCAGTCGCGGTGGATGCCGCGCCGGAGCCGGCACGCGCCGATGCCGATGCCGATGCCGACTCAAATGCCGATGCGCATGCCCTTGCTGATGCACGCGACGCAGTGGCACCGTCCGCACCGGAACCGCAGGCCGCGATCATCCCGGCTGCCGCCGAGGCACCCGCGGCGGCCATCGAGCCGACCGCAGGGCCGGCAGCGGATGTCACTGCCCCGGTCGAGGCTTCGATCGAACCCGAGGGCGACGGCCTTTCGCCGTCCGGCGACGTCGAACAAGCCGCTGCGCCGTCGAACGCGAACGCGTCCGTGATCGAACCCGACCACGCGCCGTCCGACGGCACCGACGCGGTCGAACCCGCGG
>CAMPJU010000285.1 GCA_946886995.1 uncultured Lysobacteraceae bacterium | reverse complement strand
GCCATGGACCCTGCGCGTCAGCCCGGACTGGTGCTCCCTCGACCGCCTGGACGGCGATGCGGAGGAGGTCGAGCGCAAGGCATCCGACCACGTCCAGCGCGAGCTGGCCCCACGCGATCGCCTGGCCGGCGTTTACTTCGCCGCCACGGAGCACGACGAGGACCAGCCGGTGCATCTCGTCGTGCACGACACCAGCGTCTGCGTCACCCGGTGCGCCGAGGAATACGGCAACCCGTGCACCCGGTTCTGCCCCGCAGGCGTCTACGAGATCGTCGAGGACCCCGACGGCCCGGAAGGCACGGGCAAGCGCCTGCAGATCAACGCCGCGAATTGCGTGCACTGCAAGACCTGTGACATCAAGGACCCGTACGAGATCATCACGTGGGTCACCCCCGAGGGCGGCTCCGGGCCGAACTACCAGAACCTGTAGGGACCGGCGTGCCGCGCCCCTCGTGGCGCCGCGGACAGTAGAATCGGCGGATGCGTTGAAGTCCGGAGCATCGATGACAGAAGTGCAGACCACGGCCGCGGCCGCCGAACCCGACCTGGAAGCGATGCTGGCCGAGCGCGGCGAGCTATGCGCGGAGTTGTCGGCGCGACAGCTCGAGTTCGCCGCACTGGTGAAGGATCAGGCGGCCGAGCTGGCCGAGCTGCGTGCCGCCCTGGCGGACGCCCGGAAATCCCTTGCCGAGGGCCATGGCGAGCTCGCGCAGTTGTCGAACCTGGTCCTGGAACTTGAGGACGCGGTGTCAACCGGGACCACCGAACTGGCCCGGACCGCTTCCGCGGCACGGGAGCGCGAGGACGGCCAGGCACGGGAAATCACGGCGCTGATGTCGCAGCTGGCCTCGCTGGCGGGCGACCATGCCACCCTGCGCGACCGCCGGCGCGAACTCGAGCGGGCCTGGATCCTCACTGAACACGAACTGGCAGTGCGCAACGCGGACGTGGCCGAACTGCGCGGCGCCCTGGCCCGGGAGCGCGAGCTCGCGTCCCGGCTGCACGCGACCCTCGCCGGGGTGCAAGCCACCCGAGCCTGGAAGTTCGGCCGCTTCGTCTTCCGGCAGGAAGAACCCGTCCTTCCGGATCGCGACCCACCCCTGGCGGAGAGCCTGGACGACCAGCGGCGGTTGCTGGCCGGGTCCGACCTGTTCGACTCCGCGTGGTACCTGTCGAACTATCCGGAGGTTGCCGACACCGGCATGGCGCCCGATGAGCACTACCTGCGCGCAGGCGCCTTTGCCGGCCACAACCCGGGGCCGTCGTTCGACACGCTGGCCTACCTGCGCCGGTATCGTGACGTCCGGGTCTCCGGAATGAATCCCCTGGTCCACTACCTGAAGTACGGCCAGGCCGAATCGCGCGACGCAGGGCCCGAGGTCGAGGAGCCGGTGGCGACGCCCGCGTCGTCATGCAGCTGATCGTCCTGGGCATGCACCGCTCCGGGACCTCGGTCCTGGCGCGGCTCCTCAACCTCATGGGGGCATATTTCGGGCCGGAGGGCAGCAGCACCGGCGCGAACCACGAGAACCCGAAGGGTTTCTGGGAGCGGCGCGACGTCCGCAACCTCAACGACCAGGTGCTGCACGCGATGGGGTGCGACTGGAACCGAATCAGCGCGTTCGACCCGGAGGCCATCCCCGAAGCGGTGGCGGCGGACTTCAACCGGGCCGCCGCGCCGCTCGTGCTGGACCTGGATGCGCACCGCCCCTGGCTGCTCAAGGAGCCGCGGCTGTGCCTGCTGTTCGGGCTGTGGCGTCCGCTGCTCGAGGTGCCGGTCTGCGTCCACGTCCTCCGGCACCCGGTGGAGGTGGCCGCCAGCCTGTTGCGACGGAACGGCATCCCGATCGAGGCGGGGCTGGCCCTCTGGGAGAAATACGTGCGGGTGGCCTCGGACAGCTCGGCAGGACTGCCGGCCGTGACCGTGTCGCACCACGCGCTGATGACCGAACCCGTGCGCGAGGTCGGGCGGCTGCATGCGGGCCTGGAGCGCCACGGCGTCCGGGGGCTGAGGGAGCCAGAGCCCGCGGAGGTGGAAGCCTTCGTCAAACCGGGCCTTTACCGCGAGCGGCAGGAGCGGGACGACCTCGCTCCGTATGCCTCCAGCCCGCAGGTCAAGCTGTTTGCCGACCTGGTGGAGCGGCGTTCCACCACCATCGCGGGGCGCAACCAGGTGTCCGCGAAGTCCCGGCGCGCGCTGCTCGACTACGAGGCCGGGCTGCCCACCTTCCAGCCGCCCAGGCCAGCGCCGCCGGCGCCCGCGGTGGATCGCAAGACGCTCGATGCGCTGCGTGCCGAGCTCGCCGACTTCGGCAGGAAGACCACCGGGGCGCTTGAGGCGCTGGCCCGCAACGAGAAGGACCAGGCGCGCCAGTCGGCCGAGCTGGTGGCCGCGCACAACCGGGAGCTCAAGGCGACCCGCGAGGCCGCCGCCACGGCGAAGGCCAGGCTGGAGCGGGATGTCGCCAAGCTGCGCGAGGCCGCCGAGGCGTCGAAGGCGGCCGTCGAGGCGACGAAGG
>CAMPJU010000284.1 GCA_946886995.1 uncultured Lysobacteraceae bacterium | reverse complement strand
GCCGGCCTGGTGCTGTACTGGGTCACCAACGGCACGCTGGGCCTGGCCCAGCAGTGGTGGAACATCCGCAAGTACGGCGACAAGCCGGGGGACAAGCCCTAGCGGCCGGCCATGGGCACCGGCGCCGACAGCACCGCGACGGACACCATCGTCGCGGTCGCCACGCCGCCGGGGCCCGGCGGTGTCGGCATCGTGCGGTTGTCCGGGCCGCGCAGCCTGGCCATCGGCGAGGCGATCGCCGGGCGTGCACTGGCGCCACGGCACGCGCACCACGTGGCGTTCCACGGTGGTGACGGCAGCAGGCTGGACGACGGCATCGCGCTCCATTTCGCCGCGCCGGCCAGCTTCACCGGCGAGGACGTGGTGGAACTGCAGGCGCACGGGAGCCCGGTGGTGCTGCAGCTGCTGGTGGCGCGCTGCTGCGAACTTGGTGCACGCATGGCCCGCGCCGGCGAGTTCAGCGAACGTGCGTTCCTCAACGACCGGCTCGACCTGGCACAGGCCGAGGCGATCGCGGACCTGATCGCGGCGGCCGACGTGCAGGCGGCGCGGGCGGCGCGACGTTCGCTGGACGGCGAATTCTCGAAACGGGCCGATGCGCTGGCGGCCGAGTTGCTGGCGCTGCGGGTCCACGTCGAGGCCGCCATCGACTTCGCCGACGAACCGCTCGACACACTGGGCGGAGGGGACCTGCGCCGACGGCTGGATGCGGCGCTCGTTGCGCTGGACGAATTGATCATCCAGGCCGAGCGCGGGCGCCGCCTGCGCGATGGCCTGCATGCGGTCATCGTGGGGCCACCGAATGCCGGCAAGAGCTCGCTGCTGAATGCGCTCGCCGGCAGCGACCGCGCCATCGTCACCGAGATCGCGGGCACCACGCGCGACCTGCTGGTCGAGACGATCCGCCTGGACGGCGTCGAACTGACCCTCGTCGACACCGCGGGGCTGCGCGCCGGCGGCGATGCGATCGAACGCGAGGGCATGCGCCGCGCCGAGGCGGAACTGGCGCGCGCGGACCTGGCGATCGTCGTGCTTGATGCGCGCGAGCCCGTGGCGGGGCGCGACGCGGTGGCACACGCCATCGCCGACGTCCCGCGAAAGCTGTGGCTGCACAACAAGGCGGACCTGGTCGATGCGCCCGCGCAGGCCGATGCGGGCCCGGATTCGCTGTATGTCTCGGCGCGCACCGGCGCGGGGCTGGCGGAACTGCATGCCGCCCTGCGCACGCTGGCAGGCGCCGACGCGGCCATGGCCGAGGCCGCCGGAGAAGGCGCTTTCACCGCCCGCGCCCGCCATGTGAGGGCGCTGGCCCGCGCACGAGACCACGCCATCGAGGCACGGGGCGAGCTTTCACGCGAGGCCCTGGACCTTGCCGCGGAGGCGCTGCGCGCGGCGCATGACGCGGTCGGCGAAATCACGGGGCGGGTGGTCCCGGATGCGCTGCTGGGTCACATCTTCGCGAGTTTCTGCATCGGCAAGTAGCCATGCCGGTTGACAACGGGCCGCGCTGGCGCCTCACTAGGCCCCCTGTGCAAGGGGGAGTCCCGGGGAAATGGCGAACGTGAAAACTGAATCCGGCCGGACGTTGCTGTCCAGCGCCGTCCGAACCACTGCGGTCGTCGCGCTGATCTGCGCGCTGGCCGCCTGCAGCAAGGATGCCGCCGACGACGCGGCGACCGCGACCTCGGATCCAGCGGCCGCCAGCGGGGAGCCGGCGGCACCGGCGGAGGCCGTTTCGGCCGAAGTCGCGGCCATGGACGCGGATGCGCTGCGCGATGCCGCCAGCGCCGCGCTGCGCGAGCAGCGGCTGTACGCGCCCGCCGGCAACAACGCGATGGAGTACTACCTGGCGCTGCGCGACAAGCAGCCCAACGACCCGTCGGTGGTCAGCGCGCTGACCGACCTGATGCCGTACACGCTGATCGCCACCGAGCAGAGCATCGGCCGCGAGGACTTCGACGAGGCGCAGCGGCTGTATGCGCTGATGGAGAAGACCAACCCGAACGCACCGGCGCTCCCGCGCCTGTCGCAGGCCATTTCGACCGGCCGCCAGGATGTCGTGGCACGCACGGCCGCCGAAGAGGCACGGAGCGAGCAGGAAGCCGAGCGCCAGGCGCAACTGGAGGCCGAGCGCGAGCGCGACCAGCAGGAAGCCCAGCAGCAGGCCGCCCGCGAGCTGGCGGCGCAGCAGGCCGCCGCGCGTGCCGCGGAACAGCAGCGCGAGCGCGAGGCCGCGGCCGCTGCCGCGGCGGCACCGACGCAGGCCGCGCCCACCCAGTCGGCACCGGCCCAACCGGCCGCCACGCCGGCGCGCACCGGCAACACCGAGCTGATCGCGGTCAGCACCCCGGCACCGCAGTTCCCGGCGGAGGCGTATCGCAACCGCCAGTCGGGCGAGGTCCAGGTGGAGTTCGTGGTCGGCACCAACGGTTCGGTGACGTCCTCGCGGGTGGTCCGCTCCAACCCGCGTCGCGTGTTCGACCGCGCCGCGCTCGAGGCCGTCAACCGCTGGCGCTTCCAGCC
>CAMPJU010000283.1 GCA_946886995.1 uncultured Lysobacteraceae bacterium | reverse complement strand
CGTGGAACTGGTCCTGGACGTCGGCCACAACCCGCAGGCCGCGCGCGCGCTGGCGGAATGGCTGGCGACGGCGCCGGCCACCGGGCGGACGCATGCCGTGTTCGCGGCGCTGGCGGACAAGGACGTCGCGGCGATCGTCGACGTGCTGGACGAACAGGTGGATGCCTGGCATCTGGCCGGACTGGATGCGGGGGCGCGGAGCCAGCCCGTGGACGCATTGCTGGCGCGCCTGGCCGGTACGCGCGCCGCAGGGGGCGAGCCCCATGCCGACGTGGCCACCGCGCTCGACGGCGCATTGGCCGCCGCGGTGCCGGGCGACCGCATCCTGGTGTTCGGGTCGTTCCACACCGTCGCGGACGCGATGCAGGCGCGGGGCCTGACGCCCGGCTGACCCGGGCGCACGGCGGGGGGCGGTCCGGGCCGGGAGCGCACGACCGCGGCGGTATAATTCGCGCGCTTCCCGCCTCGCCGCGAGCGTCCATGGATCCTGCCCTGAAACAGCGCCTGGTCGGCGCGATCGTGCTGGTCGCCCTGGCGGTCATCTTCCTGCCGATGCTGATCCAGGGTCACGCGCCAGAGAGCGGCGCGGCCGACGTGCCGCTCGACGTGCCGCCGCAACCCGCGGGCGACTTCGAGACGCGCGAGATCCCGCTGGTGTCGCCGCGCGCCGCCCCGGCCGGCGGGGCACTGGGCATGCAGCCCGCGACCGGCGACGACGTGCTGCCGGCCGTGGATGCGGGCGCCGAACCGGTGGCGGATGCGACCGGGGACGACGAGGACCCCGCCGCCCCGGCGGATCCTGCCCCACCCGACGATGCCGGGATGTTTCCGCCGCCGACCGCGGGCGGCGACTACGCGGTCAGCTTCGGCAGCTTCTCCTCCGAGGCCGTGGCCAATGAAGTCGTGTCGCAGTTGCGCGCGTCGCAACTGCCCGGCTATCGCGAGCGCGCCCAGGTCGACGGCTGGGCCGTTCATCGCGTCCGGATCGGTCCGTATGCCAGCCGCGCCGACGCCGAGGCCGCGCGCCTGCGCGCCGCGCACGTGCGCGACGACGTCGGCGCGCAGGTCATCGCGCTGGATGCCGGCGAGCCTGCGCCGGCCGCGCCCGAACCTGCGAAGCCTGCGCCACCGAAACCCGCGTCGCCCGCCACGCCACCACCGCCGGCGGTCGCGGCCGACACCGGCTTCGCCGTGCAGCTCGGCGCCTTCCGCGACACCGCCGACGCCGAGGCGCTGCGCAACCGCGTGCGCGCCGCCGGCTTCAGCACCTTCACCGAGCAGGTGCGCACGGACGACGGCACCCTGACCCGCGTGCTGGTGGGACCGGCGATGGACCGCGCCGAGGCCGAGCGACTCCAGGCGCGGGTCAAGGCGGAATTCGGCATCGACGGCCTGGTCCGCTCGCATCCGTGACCACGACCGACTGGATCCTGCTGGCGGTGGTCGCCCTGTCCGCGGGACTCGGGATGATGCGGGGCTTCATCGGCGTGCTGGCATCGCTGGCCGCCTGGGTCCTCGCGGCCTGGGCCGCATTCCGCTTCGGCGCGCGGCTGGCGGTTGTGCTGGCAGGCGGCGCGGAACCGGGCCCGAGCGAATTGCTGGGCGGCTACGCGATCAGTTTCCTGGTCGTGCTCGTGGTGGTCGGCCTGGTGGGCTGGGGCGTGCGCAAGCTGGTGCACGGCGTCGGCCTGTCGGGGGTCGACCGTTTCCTCGGGCTGGCGCTGGGCCTGGCGCGCGGCGCGTTCGTCGCCTGCGCGCTGGTGCTGCTGATGGGCTTCACCGCGCTGCCGCAGGATGCGGACTGGCGCCGGTCGCGCACGCTGCCGGTGTTCCTGCCGGGCGCGCTGCTGATGCGCAGCTGGCTGCCGGACTGGGCGGCGGCGCACGCGACCTTCGGGCCATCGCGGCCCGGACCCGCAATCAACCTCGAACCACCAACCGGCGCCGCGGCGCCGAGGACCTAGCATCATGTGCGGCATCATCGGAATCGTCGGAACCACCGAAGTCGCGGGCGCGCTGTACGACGGCCTGACCGTCCTCCAGCACCGCGGCCAGGATGCCGCGGGCATCGCGACCGCGGAGGGCAAGCACCTGCACGTGCAGAAGGGCAACGGCCTGGTGCGCGACGTGTTCGACGAGCGCGCGATGGCGCTGCTGCCGGGCCGGGTGGGCATCGGCCATTGCCGGTACCCCACCGCCGGTTCCGAAGGCAATGCGGAGGCGCAGCCGTTCTACGTCAACTCGCCGTACGGCATCGCGCTGGCGCACAACGGCAACCTGATCAACACCGACGCGCTGCAGCAGGAGGTGTTCGAGCAGGACCGGCGCAACATCAACACCGAGTCCGATTCGGAAGTGCTGCTGAACGTCTTCGCGCACGAGCTGGACACCCAGCGGGTGCTCACGCCCGAGGCGGTGTTCAAGGCGCTCGAGGGCGTGTACCGGCGCGTGCGCGGCGGCTATGCCGTGGTCACGACCGTGCTGGGCCTGGGCCTGGTGGCGTTCCGCGACCCGCACGGGATCCGGCCGCTGGTGCT
>CAMPJU010000282.1 GCA_946886995.1 uncultured Lysobacteraceae bacterium | reverse complement strand
ACCAGCCAGAGCCCGAGCTCGCTGTCGCCGTAGTAGGTGTCTTCGTTGAGGACGCGGCGCAGGCCGACGTGGGTCAGGTGTCCGAACTCGATCATGCGGGGGATGGTGCCCGAAGTGGGCGCCCCGCGGTGTGGCGCCCGTCGCCTTCCACGAACGCGGGCGACGGACGGTTGCGGCCGCCATGAATGCAAAACGCCCCTCGCGGGGCGCTTCGCTGGTCTGGCGGAGAGGGGGGGATTCGAACCCCCGAGGCGCTATAAACGCCTGCCTGATTTCGAGTCAGGTACATTCAACCGCTCTGCCACCTCTCCGGCGGTCCCGCCGGCACGGATGGCGTGCGATGCGGGCCGGGAATGATACGGGCCGCGGCGGGGCCGGACAAGCCGCGCGGCCGGCATTCCGCGGCTCCGGTTAAACTTCGGGCCCCCCTCCCAGGTCCCGCCCGCATGGCCGAACTCCTCGTCCCGGTGTCCTACGGCGAACTGCTCGACAAGATCGCGATCCTCCAGATCAAGGCCGAGCGGATGTCCGACCCGGCGAAGGTCGCGAACGTCCAGCGGGAACTGTCGGCCCTGGAACGGACCTGGATGGCCCATCCGGCCGCGGTGCAGGACATCGCCAGGCTGCGGGCCGACCTCAAGGCGGTGAACGAGCGGCTGTGGGTGATCGAGGACGACATCCGCGACAAGGAACGGGCGCAGGCGTTCGACGATGACTTCATCCGCCTGGCGCGCAGCGTGTACTTCGAGAACGACGAGCGCGCCCGCATCAAGCGCGAGATCAACGAGGCCCTCGGCTCCGACTACGTCGAGGAAAAGTCGTACGCGGACTACGCGTCGGGCGACGCGCGTCCCTGACCCGCGCCGGTGTCGGCGACGTAGCGTTCGAACGCCGCGACCGCGTCGCCGACCGTCACCAGGTCCATCACGCCCGGCCGTTCGACGCGGGTCCCCCAGCGCACCTCCGCCGCCGGCTTGCCCAGGTAGCGCCGCATCGCGTCGTCGTAGCGGTCCGCGCAGTAGCGACGGTCGGAGTACGGCCCGCTGCGGGCGGGGTTGGTCGCGGCATGCAGGCCCAGGACCTTGGTCCCCATCGCGTTGGCGATGTGCATGGGGCCGGAGTCCGGCGTCAGCAGGAGGTCCGCCCGCGCCAGCAGCGCCGGTAGCTGCTTGAGCGTGTCGCGCCCGATCAGGTCCAGCGCCGGTCCGCGCATCGCGGCCAGGATCGCATCGCCGGCTTCGCGCTCCAGCGCGCTGCGCCCGCCGCACAGCACCACGCGCCAGCCGCGCGAGATCGCGTGGTCGGCCATCGCCGCGTACCGGTCGTTGCGCCAGTTGCGCACCACGTGGCTCGAGCACGGCGAGATGAGCAGTGCCGGCGCGCCGTCGTCGGGCCATTGCGCGGCGGCCCAGGCGTGCGCCTCCGCCGGCACCGGGAGGTCCCAGCGCACCGTGCCCTGGCGCAGGCCCAGCGGTTCGCAGAAGCTGCCGATCGCGTCGAGCACGTGGATGCCGGGCCGGTCGGGGATGCGCTCGCGGACGAACAGGCCGTGCAGGTCCTTCGAGCGCGAGCGGTCGTAGCCGATCCGCCGGCGGGCGGGTATGAACGCCGACAGCAGGTTCGCCCGCGCGGCGACCTGCAGCTGCAACAACGCGTCGAAGCGGCGGCCGCGCAGCCGGCGGCGCAGGTCGCGCATGCCGTGCAGCCCGCTGCGCTTGTCGTACTCGACGAACTCCACGCCTTCCAGCCCCTCGAGCAGGCGGTGCTCGCCCTTGCCGATCACCCAGGTGACGGCGACGGCGGGCCAGGCCGCACGCAGCGTGCGCACCAGCGGCACGACGTGGGTCACGTCGCCGAGCGCGGACAGCCGCAGCAGGCAGAGGGAGTCGGGGGCGGGCAAGATGGCTTGTTAGACTCGTTGGCGCCGTCGGCGACGCCGATGGGGAGGCAGCATGGTCGCATTCGACGCCGCAGAGCGCCTGACGCCCTTCCGCGACGCGGCGGGCGGTTACGGGGCGATTCTGTTCGACGCCACGCGGATGCGGCAAGCCGAGCCCGGATGGTTCTCGCCCGCGGCTTGGAACGGCGATGCCCGGCCGGTGGGCCATGGCGGCCGCGGCGGTGCCTGGTTCATCGATGCGAAGGACGGCCATCCCGTGCGCCGCGCCGTGCTGCGCCAGTACCTTCGCGGCGGCCTGGTGGCTGCGTTCAACCGCGAGACCCACCTCTGGCGCGGCATCGGCCGGGTGCGCAGCTTCGACGAGTTCCGGCTCACCCGCGAACTGCATGGCCGCGGCCTGCCGGTCCCGCAGCCGCTGGCGGCGTATTACCTGCGCAACGGGCTCGGCTACCGCGCCGCGATCCTGCTCGACCGGATCGAGGGCGTGCGCTCGCTCGGCGATCGCGCGGGCGTGGCCGGGGAGGGCGCGCCATGGGAGGAGGCGGGGCGGCTGGTCGCGCGGTTCCACCGTGTCGGGCTCGACCACGCCGACCTCCTCCTCGCGCTGAGCATCGGGCTCTCGCTGGTGGTCCTGCTCG
>CAMPJU010000281.1 GCA_946886995.1 uncultured Lysobacteraceae bacterium | reverse complement strand
CGATTTCAGACGACCCGCACTCGGCGATCTTGCGCAGGATCCGCCGCATGATCTTCCCGGAACGGGTCTTCGGCAGCGCCGGTGCCCACTGCAGGTGGTCGGGCGTCGCCGTCGGGCCGATCGTCCGGCGCACGTGCTGGCACAACGCGTCGCGCAACGCGTCCGACGGTTCGACGCCGGCCAGCAGGGTCACGTACGCGTAGATGCCCTGGCCCTTGATGGCGTGCGGGAAGCCCACGACCGCGGCCTCGGCGACCTTCGGGTGCGCGACCAGCGCGCTCTCCACTTCCGCGGTGCCGATGCGGTGGCCGCTGACGTTGATGACGTCGTCCACGCGGCCGGTGATCCACCAGTGGCCGTCGGCGTCGCGCCGCGCGCCATCGCCGCTGAAGTACATGCCGGGGTAGGCCTTGAAGTAGGTGTCGAAGAAGCGCTGGGGATCGCCGTACACGCCGCGCATCTGGCCGGGCCAGGAGTCGAGCAGCACCAGGTTGCCGCTGGCTTCGCCGTCGAGGATCTTCCCCTCCGCGTCGACCAGCGCGGGCCGTACGCCATGGAAGGGGCGCATCGCGGCGCCCGGCTTGGCCGGCTCCAGGCCTGCGAGCGGCGCGATCAGGATGCCGCCGGTTTCCGTCTGCCACCACGTGTCGACGACCGGGCAGCGGCCGTCGCCGACGACTTCGGCGTACCAGCGCCAGGCTTCCGGGTTGATCGGCTCGCCGACGGTGCCGAGCAGGCGCAGCGACTTGCGCGACGTCGACCGCACCGGCCCGTCGCCCTCGCGCATCAACGCGCGGATCGCGGTCGGCGCGGTGTAGAAGATCGTGACCCGGTGGCGGTCGACGACCTGCCAGAAGCGCGAAGCGTCCGGGTACGTCGGCACCCCCTCGAACACCACGTTGGTCGCGCCGTTCGCCAGCGGCCCGTACACGATGTAGCTGTGCCCGGTCACCCAGCCGACGTCGGCGGTGCACCAGTACACGTCGTCCTCGCGCAGCCCGAACACCTGCTCGTGCGTGTACGACGCGTACACCAGGTAGCCGCCGGTCGTGTGCAGCACGCCCTTGGGCTTGCCGGTGCTGCCGGAGGTATAGAGGATGAACAGCGGATCCTCCGCGTCCATCGGTTCCGGCTCGCATGCCTCGGGCTGGCCCGCGACCACCGCGTCGTACCAGCGGTCGCGCGGCATCTGCATGTCCACGCCCGCATGCGTGTGGCGGACCACCAGCACCGTCTCCACCGGATTGGTGCCGGGCAGCTGCAGCGCCGCGTCGACGTTGGCCTTCAGCGGGATCCGCTTGCCGCCACGCAGGCCCTCGTCCGCGGTGATGACCAGCTTGCTGCCGCAGTCGGCGATGCGGTCGGCGATCGACTGCGGCGCGAAACCACCGAACACCACCGAGTGGATCGCACCGATGCGCGCGCACGCGAGCATCGCGACCACCGCCTCGGGGATCATCGGCAGGTAGATCGTCACCCGGTCGCCCTTGCGCACGCCCAGGTTGCGCAGCGCGTTGGCCAGCCGGCACGTGCGCGCATGCAGCTCGCGGTAGGTCACGGTCTCCGGCGGCAGCGCGGGGTCGTCGTGCTCGAACAGCAGCGCCGCCTTGTCGCCGCGCGCGGCCAGGTGCCGGTCGAGGCATTCCACGCTGGCGTTGAGCACGCCATCGGCGAACCAGCGGATATGGAAGTCGTCGGCTTCGAAGCTGGTGTCCTTGCCCCGGGTCGGCAGCCGGATCCAGTCGAGCCGGCGGGCGACGTCGCCCCAGAACGCGTCCGGGTCACGGACGGATTCGGCATGCCGGCGCTCGTACTCGGCCAGCGAAGCGGGAATCGGATCATGCATGGCGGGGTCGGACTCCTGGTCGCTGTCCCGCGAAGCGTACATCCGGCGATCACGCGCCACTACCCAGCATGGTCGGCCCACGGTTCGTGGACCCGCCATGGAAACCGACATCACCCGGTTCGACTGGGAACGCCTGCTGGTCGGCCTGCCGCCGGAGTTCTACTACCTGGAGATCGCGTTCAAGACCCTGGCGGTCTTCGCGATCCTGCTGCTGGTGCTGCGCATGCTGGGCAAGCGCGCGCACCACAACCTCAGCCCGATGCAGCAGATGCTGCTGATCGCGCTGGGTTCCGCGGCGGGCGACGTGATGCTCTATCCCGACGTGCCGGTGGGGTATACCGCGATGATCCTGTTCGGCGTGACCGGCCTGACCGTGCTGCTGGAGCTCGCCAGCGGGCGTTCGCGCATGGTGCGCGACTACGTCGAATCACGGCCGCGCGTGCTCGTCCGGAACGGGAAGGTCGACTGGGATGCGCTGCGCCGCGAACGCACCACGCGCCGCGAACTGTTCGCCGAACTGCGGATCAAGGGTGCGCGCTCGCTGTCGCAGGTCGACGCCGCCATCCTGGAGGTCACCGGCGACATCAGCGTCTTCGTCAACGACCGCAAGGACGGCAACGACGACCTGCTCGAGTACGTCTTCGAAGACAACTACGAGAAGGCACCCCGGCCCGAATGACCGGTGAGCGCCTGACCCTCAGGTCCCCTGCAGC
>CAMPJU010000280.1 GCA_946886995.1 uncultured Lysobacteraceae bacterium | reverse complement strand
CCACGAAGGACGGCGTGCCGTTCGCCAAGGTGATGACCGACAACGGCATGATCCCCGGCATCAAGGTCGACAAGGGCACCCATGCCCTGGCCGGCTTCCCGGGCGAAGTCGTCACCGAGGGCCTGGACGGCCTGCGCGCGCGCCTGGAGGAGTACTACAAGCTGGGTGCGCGCTTCGCCAAGTGGCGCGCGGTGATCAACATCGGCGACGACATCCCGTCGGGCACCTGCATCGAGGCCAACTCGCACGCGCTGGCGCGCTATGCCGCGCTGTGCCAGGAGCAGGGCCTGGTGCCGATGGTGGAGCCGGAAGTGATCATGGACGGCAGCCACGACATCGACACCTGCTTCGAGGTCACCGAGGTCACGCTGCGTTCGCTGTTCTCGGCACTGTACGAACACAACGTGCTGCTCGAGGGCACGATCCTGAAGGCGTCGATGGTGCTGCCGGGCAGCACCAGTGGCGAGGATGCCTCGATCGAGGAGGTCGCCGCGGCGACGCTGCAGTGCCTGAAGTCCACCGTGCCGGCGATCCTGCCGGGCATCGTGTTCCTGTCCGGCGGCCAGTCCGACGAGGACGCCACCGCGCACCTGGACATGATGAACCGCATGGGCCCGAACCCGTGGCCGCTGTCGTTCTCCTACGGCCGCGCGATGCAGTCCGCCGCGCTGCAGACCTGGTCGAAGGACCTGGTGGGCAACGTCGGCAAGGCGCAGGAGACCGTGTTCGCGCGTGCGCGCGACAACGGCCTCGCCGCCCTGGGCCAGTGGGAAGGTGGCGGCGCCTAGAGCGTCGCCAGCCAGGCCTCGTCCGACCCTTCCTCCATCCCTTCGAACAGGAACGTCGACAGGTAGCGCTCGCCGGTATCCGGCAGCATCGCAAGCAGCACGGCGCCGTCTTCGGCGCCGCGCGCAACTTCCAGCGCGGCCGCGACGGTCGCGCCCGCTGAAATCCCCACGAACAGGCCCTCCTCGGCGGCCAGCCGCCGGGCAGTGTCGCGCGCAAGCACGTCGTCGACCTTCAGCACGGCGTCGGCCGCGTCGCGATCCAGCACTTGCGGCACGAAATCCGGCGTCCAGCCCTGGATCTTGTGCGGCTGCCACTCTCCGCCCGAAAGCAGCGCCGCGCCCGCGGGCTCGCAAGCGGTCACCCGGACTTCGGGTCGCGCGACCTTCAGCACCTGAGCCACGCCGGTCAGCGTGCCGCCGGTGCCCCAGCCGGTGACGAAATGGTCGAGCCGGCGGCCGGCGAAGTCGCGCAGGATCTCCGCGGCGGTGGTGTTCCGGTGGTACGCGGGGTTGGCCGGATTCTCGAACTGCCGCGCGAGGAACCAGCCGTGGCGTTCGGCGAGTTCGGCCGCCTTGCGCACCATGCCGCTGCCGCGCTCGGCCGCCGGCGTCAGGATCACCTTCGCGCCGTACGCGCGCATCAGCTTGCGGCGCTCGATCGAGAACGTCTCGCTCATCACCGCCACGAAGCGGTAGCCGCGCGCCGCGCAGACCATCGCGAGCGCCACGCCGGTGTTGCCCGAGGTCGCCTCGACCACGGTGTCGCCACCCTTCAGCAGGCCTTTCCGTTCGGCGTCGAGGATGATCGCCAGCGCGAGGCGGTCCTTGACCGACCCTCCCGGGTTGAAGGACTCGACCTTCGCGTAGAGGGACACGTGCGCCGGGGCGATGCGTTGCAGGCGGACGATCGGGGTGTCGCCGATGGTGGCGGTGATGTCGTCGTGCAGTGCCATGGGGGAGGCTCGGTCGGGTCGGACTGCATTTCTACACCTCCCGCGGTCGCGCCGACAGCCGGAATCGGTCGTGGCATCCACGACCTTGGTCACGGGTCGGCCGGTGCATGGGCCCGTACAATCGGTGGTTGCCCCAGACGACCCCCCCACGCCGCCGCGGGCGAGCCGGTTTGTCCCGCGTGTTTCGCCTGTGCCTCCCCGTGCTGGCCACCGTCGCCATCGGCGCCCTGGCGGGCTGCAGCCGGGACGAGGCCCGGGCCGCCGACGGCGCCGCCGAGGCCATCCCGGTCACCACGGCCACCGTGTCCGTCAGCCCATGGACGGACCTCCTGCACGCCGTCGGCACGGTGCAGGCGCACGAATCCGTCGCGGTGACCGCCAAGGTCAGCGAGACCGTGGAACGCGTGCATTTCGAGAGCGGCGACGCGGTCAACGCCGGTGCGCCGCTGGTCACGCTGTCCGGCCGCCAGCAGCGCGCGTCGCTCGCCGAGGCCCGGGCCGCCGCCAACGAGGCCGAACGCCTGTACCGCCGGCAGCAGGAACTGGCCGACCAGCAGTTGATCGCCCGAGCGCAGCTCGACACGCAGCGGGCCACGCGCGACGCCGCCCGCGCCCGCGTGGCGCAGGTGGAGGCGCAGCTGGGCGACCGCACGATCCGCGCGCCGTTCGCCGGCGTGCTCGGCATCCGCCAGGTCAGTCCCGGCGCGCTGGTCACGCCGGGAACGGTCATCGCCACGCTCGACGCGATGGACCGGGTCTACGTGGACTTCGCCGTGCCCGAGCGCGCGCTGGCGACCCTCGCCATGGGCCAGCGCGTGGCCGGCCGCG
>CAMPJU010000279.1 GCA_946886995.1 uncultured Lysobacteraceae bacterium | reverse complement strand
GTGCTCACCGATGCCGCGTTCGAGGGCCGCGACCGACACCTGGCCGAGGCGCGCGACGCGTGCACGCTGCCGGTCCTGCGCAAGGATTTCGTGATCGATGCCTGGCAGGTGCACGAGTCGCGCGCGCTGGGTGCCGACTGCATCCTGTTGATCGTCGCCGCGCTCGACGACGATGCGCTGCACGCGCTTTCGACGCTGGCGACATCGCTGGGGATGGACGTGCTGGTCGAATCGCACGACGCGGCCGAACTCGAGCGCGCGCTGCGCGTGCCGGCGTCGCATGGCCGGGAGCCGCTGCCCGGCATCAACAACCGGGACCTGCGCACGTTCGGGGTGTCGCTCGCCACCACGCGTGCCCTGCGCGCCCGGGTGCCGCCGGAGCGCCAGCAGGACGCAGAAAGCGGCTTCCGCACGCCCGCCGAAGTCGCGCTGCTGCGCGCCGCGGGCGTGCCGGCCTTCCTGGTCGGCGAGGCCTTCATGCGCGCCGACGATCCTGGCGCGGCATTGCAGGCGCTGTTCGCATGAGTGTCGCCGGCCAAGACGGCAGCGGGACGCCGGGCGGTCCGCTGGTGGTGTTCGATTTCGACCACACCCTTTACGACGGCGACTCCGGCGGCCACCTGTTCCGCTGGATGGTGATGCGTGCCTGGTGGCGCCGGCTGCTCGCACTGCTGGTGGCCCCGATCGCACTGCCGATGATCGCGTTCCTGCCGACGCGGCGACGCGGGATCGGGACGTTCGTCTGGATCGGCACCATCGGCTTCCATCGCCGCCGCGACCTGGATGCGCTGATCGACCGCTATGTCGCCGGCCACGCCGACCGCCTGCGTGCGCGACTGCTGCCCCTCGCGCTGGAAGTGCTGCACGCCCATCGCGAAGCCGGCGACCAGGTCGTGATCGCCACGGGCGCGCCGCCGGAGCTGGCGCGCGCGATCCTCGCGTTCGTCGCGCACGAAGACGTGCCGGTCGTCGGCACGGAAGTGGGGCCGCGCCTGGGCGGTGTCGTCGCCGTGCGCCACTGCCACCACGAGATGAAGGTGACGATGCTGCGGGAGGCCGGTTTTTCCGCGCCGATCACGCACGCCTATTCGGATTCCGCGGCGGACCTGCCGTTGCTGCTTGCCGCCTCGCGCCCCGTCGTGGTCAATCCGAAGGCGGGGGCGGTGGACGTGTTCCGCGCCTCGCTGCCCGCGGGGACGCCGATCCTCAATTGGGGATGCCCGGGGCGTGCCGGGGAGCCGGTGGAACCCGCCGCGGGTCAGTCGCCCAGCAGCTTCACGAAGCGCAGCGAACCGTCGGCGTAGCCGCAGCCGCGATAGAACGCATGCGCGGCATTGCGCCGCGCGTTGCTGGTCACCTCGATCCGGGCGATCCGCGATTGCCTGGCGCGCTGTTCGACCTCGCGCAGCAAACGGCGGCCGACGCCCTGGCGTTCCCATTCCGGCGCGACGACCAGGGCGGTGATCCGCGCGAGTTCGTTGCCGTGCGCCACGGAGTAGAGCGTCTCCATCGCGACCATGCCCTGCACCCGCCCGTCGCATTCGGCGAGCAGCAGGACCTGGCGGCGGTCGGACTGGACCAGGGCGATCCGCTCCGCGGCTTCGTCGCGGGTGCAGGGATACCCCAGGATCCCGAGCAGGGTGGCGACGTCGCCGGCGTCCCCGGTGCCTGCCTGGCGAACCCAGGCGTCGGTGCCGGCGGCCGCGACGCGGTGGGCCACTAGCGGGTGCCGTAGAGCACGACGGTCTTGCCGCGGGCGTGCAGCACCCCGTCGGCCTGCAGCTTCTTGAGCACCCGGCCGGCCATCTCGCGCGAGCAACCCACCAGGCGCGAGAGCTCCTGCCGCGACACCCGCAGCTGGGTGCCCTGCGGGTGGCTCATCGCCTCCGGCTCGCGGGCCAGGTCGTGCAGCGTGCGCAGGATCCGGTCGGTGACGTCGAGGAAGGCCAGGCGGCCCGCCTTGCGGCTGGTGTCCAGCAGGCGCCGCGACAGCTGCGAGCCGATCGACCACATGATCTTCGGCGCATCGGCGACCAGCGAACCGGTGAGCAGCTGGTACAGCCGTTCGTAGCTGATCTCCGCCAGCTCGCAGGCGGTGCGCGTGCGCAACGCCACCTCGCGCCGCTCGGTCTCGATGAACAAGCCCATCTCGCCGACGAACTCGCCGGCGCCGAGATAGCCGAGCACGAGTTCGCGGCCGTCGTCCTCCTCGGTGATGATGCTCGTCGAGCCGTTGATGATGTAGTAGAGCGTCCCGGCCGGATCGCCCGGGCGGAACACGTCTGTGCGCGTCGGATACCGCCGGCGGTGGCAATGGGCGAGGAAGCGCTCGATGACCGCGGCATCCGGGGCCAGCGGGCTGAAACTGCGGCGAAGCGAAGGCAGGTGCGCGGCGACCGTCGGGCTCATGCGGGCAACGTCCAGGCGAATTACCTCAGCTTAGGCGCAAATCGTCGCGAGCGGCAACGTGCCGGCGGGAGGGCGGGCCGTATAATCCCGCCCTTCCCCCCGAACCCCTACCCGGAGGCCCGCCGTGGTCAAGCCCCTGCCGCGACTCAAGCTCCAGGGT
>CAMPJU010000278.1 GCA_946886995.1 uncultured Lysobacteraceae bacterium | reverse complement strand
GCTCGGTTTTGTGAACCCCCCCCCCCCCCCCCCCCCCCCCGCGCCACCCCCTCCGGCGCGGGGGGGGGGGGGGGGGGGCGCCGCCGCCCCCGCGCCGGCGCCCGGGGCGGGGGCGTTGCCGGGCTTGCCGGCGGGCTGGTCTTTCCAGATGGCCATCGCGGTGCTTCCACAGGGTCAGGAACCGCTGAGGCTAACACCGCTTCACGTGGCGTAGACAACTGCCTTCAGGGCCCGGACAGGCCCGGAGCCGCATCCGGTGACGCCGGTCGCATTCAGCCCGGCGCCGAGTAGAGGTAATGCCGGAACCGGTTGTAGTGGCTGAGCACGTCGGCGATGACCTGGTCGCCGTCGTAGCCGTAGATGTCGTAGCCGCGCCCGCCCTGGGCCAGGAAGACCTCGACCTGGTAATAGCGACTGCCTTCGCCCTCCCGGCGGGCGGCGTCGACCAGGGCGAAGGCGGGGATGGCGTGCGCCACCGCCCGCGCCGTGTACCGGAACTCCGCGGCGTCCGGGCCATGGCCGACCATCAGCCAGGCCGCGTCCCCGTCCGTGCCCGCCTCGGCGACCAGCCCGCGCTCGCGCATCTCGCCGGCGACCCGCGCCAGCGCCTCCGCAACGGTCCCCTGGATGTAGCGCAATGCCTGGGCCTTGCCGGGGTGGCTGACGATCGCCGCCAGGCGCCGGCGCCAGGGGATCGCCGTGCCGGGCGCCAGCGGCGCGGTCGGCAGCAGCTGGCTGCGGTCGTGGCGTCGTTCGTCGCTCAGTGCCTTCCACAGTCCGTAGCACATCAGCAGCATCACGACCGCCAGTGGCAGCGCCGCGATCACCGCGGCCATCTGCACCGCGGCCAGGCCGCCGGCCAGCAACAGCACCGCGGCGACGCCGCCGCAGGTGAGCGCCCAGCCGACCCGCAGCCACAGCGCCGGTTCTTCCTCGCCGCGCGAGGTGATCATCGCGATGACCAGGGCGCCCGCGTCCGAGGCGGTGATGAAGTACACCGCGACCAGCAGGCCCGTGATCCACGACAAGGCGGTCGCCGCCGGCAGGTAGTCGAACACGGTGAACAGTGCGATCGGCATGTTCTCGGCGACGGTCGCGGCGATCGCGCCGTCCGCCACGTTGAGGTCCAGCCAGATCGCGGTATCCCCGAACACGGTGAACCACGCGAAGCTGAAGCCCGCGGGCGCGAACAGCACGCCGAACACGAACTCGCGCAGCGTGCGCCCGCGCGAGATGCGCGCGATGAACATGCCCACGAACGGGGACCAGGAGATCCACCAGCCCCAGTAGAACAGCGTCCAGGTGCCGACCCAGTCGGTCGGCTCGTACGCATAGATGTGGAACGTGCGGGAAACGAATGCGTCCAGGTACAGGCCGATGTTCTCCACGAACGCCTGCAACAGGAATGCCGTCGGGCCCAGCGCGAGGATCAGCAGCATCAGCAGGCACGAGACGAGGATGATCATCTCGCTGAGGCGGCGGATGCCGTTGTCCAGGCCGGTGGCGACGGTGGCCGTGGCCAGCAGCGTCACGCCCGCGATCAACGCCACCTCGATCGCGGTCGTCTGCGGCAACCCGAACAGGTAGTTCATGCTCGCGTTGAGTTGCGACACGCCCAGGCCCAGCGAGGTCGCCAGGCCGGCCAGCGTGCCGACCACCGCGAAGATGTCGATCACGTCGCCGATGCGGCCGTCCACGCGATCGCCCAGGATCGGATGGAACGCGGACCGCAGCAGCAGGGGCCGGCCCTTGCGGTAGCCGAAGTACGCGAGCGCCAGCCCGACCACCGCGTAGATCGCCCACGCATGCACGCCCCAGTGGAAGAAGGTCACTTCCATGGCATCGCGCGCGGCCTGCACCGAGCGGGGCTCGGCATCGGGCGGGAAGGCGAAGTGCGTGATCGGTTCGGCCACGCCGTAGAACACGATGCCGATGCCCATGCCGGCGCTGAAGAGCATCGCCACCCAGGTGCCGTAGCCGTAATCGGGCTGCGAATCGTCGGGGCCGAGCCGGATCGCGCCCAGCCGGCTGAGCGCGATCGAGAACAGGAACACCACGAACACGCCGACCGACAGCATGTAGAACCAGCCGGCCTCGAGCAGGATCCAGTCGTTGGCGGTGCTGAACATCGCCGCCGCGCTGTCGGGCGCCAGGCTGGCGAAGAGGATCAGCCCCAGCGCGATCGCCGCGGAACCGAAGAAGGTGACCGGGGCGATGTGCTTCATGCTCGGCATGGGGCCTCCCTGGCGCTGGCTACATCCTGAAGACCCCGTAGCGCGGACGGTCGGGGATCGGGGCGTTCAAGCTCGCGGACAGGCCCAATCCCAGCACGCGGCGTGTGTCCGCAGGGTCGATGATCCCGTCGTCCCACAGCCGGGCGGTGGCGTACCAGGGGCTGCCCTGGACCTCGTACTGCTCGCGGATGGGCGCCTTGAAGGCGTCTTCGTCCGCGGCGCTCCATTCGCCACCACGGGACTCGATGCCGTCGCGCTTGACGGTGGCCAGCACGCTGGCGGCCTGCTCGCCGCCCATCACGCTGATGCGCGCGTTCGGCCACATCCACAGGAACC
>CAMPJU010000277.1 GCA_946886995.1 uncultured Lysobacteraceae bacterium | reverse complement strand
GTGGCGACCCTCCGCGCGCTGGACGCTGGAGGCCGCCTTTCGGTACGAAACCTCGCGGATCGTGCAGTCCGGCGACACGCCGCTGTCGCGCGGGCTGGCGTACCTCAAGCCGCGAGCCGCATTGCGCTGGCAGCCGGATGCCCGCAACCAGCTGCGGGCCTCGCTGTCGCGCGAGGTCGGCCAGCTCGACTTCGCCGATTTCGTGGCGTCCGCCTCGCTCGACAGCGACGCGATCAGCGCCGGCAACGCGCAACTGGCGCCCGACCAGCGCTGGGAGGCCGCGCTGGCCTGGCAGCATGACTTCGGCAAGGACGCCGCGGTGACCGTCGGCTGGACCCATGACCGCCTGGACGACGTGATCGACCGGGTGCCCGTGCAGGGTGCGCAGGGCCTGTTCGACGCACCGGGCAATATCGGCGCGGGCCGGCGCGATACCCTCGCCGTCGACCTCGCCTTGCCGCTGGACCGGATTGGCCTCGCCGGTGGACGCGTGCACGCGAACCTGCAGTGGCGGCGCAGCCGCGTGACCGATCCGGTGACCGGCCTGCAGCGCGGCATCTCCGGCGAGAACCCGATGGAAGGCGAGATCGAATTCACCCAGGACCTCCCGCGCTGGCGCGCGCACTGGGGCCTGCAGCTGGAGCACCTGGGCGAGCGCCAGGTCGATTACCGCTTCGACGAACGTCGTTGGGAGTCGGAGGACGCCGGCTGGACCGCCTTTTTCGAGCGTCGCATCGGCGAGCGCTGGCGCTGGCGGCTGGAAGCGAGCGATCTGGGCGGGCGCGCCTTCCGCGAGCGTCGCGAACAGTACGACGGGCCGCGCCACCTGGGGACCGTGGACGAAGTCGAAACGCGTCATCGGCGCGCGCCGGGCACCTTCAGCCTGACGGTTCGGCGTAGTACGGGCGGCTAGGCCAGCCTTCCGGCACGTCGTATCCGTAATAGCCCTCGCCGCGGCGGAAGCGTTCCAACCGCTCGAGTTCCACCGGGTCGGCCTTGCGGTCCCAGCTCTTGACGCCGTTGCGCAGGTCCGCAGGCGTGAGCACCAGCGGTTCCCATACGGCGTTGCCGAGGATGTCGTGGAGGGTATAGGTGAGCGTGGGCACTGGCCCGCTGAGGTCGAAGCGCATGCGCCCGACGTTGACCGAACGCACCCAGGTATCGCGGATGCGTAGCTCCGGTACCTGTCGCGTGTTCTTGGCCGCCGGCAGCTGCGCGAGCGGCGAGGAGCAGAAATCGTAGATGTCGTAGCCGCCCGCTGCTGAGCGCGGGATGCAGTTGAGCTCGCCCATGTGCGAGTCGCCGGAGATGCAGACCACGCCGCCGATGCCCTGGTCGCGGATGAAGTCGAAGATTTCGTTGCGCTCGGTCAGGTACACGCCCCAGGAGTCGCCGCCCTTCTCGTTCTCCGCGCTCGACCAGCCGCCGCCGATCGCCAGGACCTTGAACGGCGTGGTGCTGGCCTTGAGTTCGCGCTTGAGCCAGGCCTTCTGCGCGGCGCCGAGCAGGGTCTTGCCGGCATTGTCGACCGCGTCCGAGCGGTCGCGGTGGTAGCGGCCGTCGAGCACGAAGAAATCCACGCCGCCGTAATGCTGCTTGAAGTACACCCCGGGATTGCCCGGCTCGCCGTAACCTGGATTGGCCCAGAAGTCGCGGAACACCTTCAGCGCTTCGGCCTTGAACGGATTGCCGCCGTCGGAATCGTTGTAGCCGAAGTCGTGGTCGTCCCAGGTGGCCAGCTGCGGCGTGGAGCGCAGCAGGGGCTCGAGCCGCTCGACCACGCGGCCGCGGCCATAGAAGTCGACCAGCGTGGAGGGCTGGTCGCTGTCGGCGTAGATGTTGTCGCCCAGCCAGAAGAACAGGTCCGGCTCGAGTTTCTGCACGGCGTTCCAGATGCGCTGGTCGGGATCGAACTGGATCCGGCAGCACGACCCGAACGCGATGCTGAAGTCCGCCTTGCCCGCCGGCGCGGTCTTGGTGCGATGCGGCAGCGGCTGGTAGCGGTCGTACTCGCCGGCGTACTTGAGCCGATAGAAGTACGCGGTGTCCGGCTGCAGGCCATCCACCCGCAGCACCACGCAACCGTGGTTGGCGGTGGTTGCCATGGCCCGCGAACCGGCAATGACCTGGCTGAACTGGCGATCGGCGGAGGCCTCGATCGACACCTCGAAGTCACCGGTCGTACGCACCCACACGGTGAAATGGTTCGGTCCCGGCGCGCCGACCATCGGCCCCTGCAAGGCGCGCGGGTAACCGAGCGACTGCGCGAGCGCGCGCGGAAGCAAGGCGAGCAGGCCGAGCAGGCCACTGCCCTGGAGGAAGCGTCGGCGGGGGATCTTCATGCGGTGGGCCCATCGTGCAGAGCGTGGTTGAGCGCCTCGACCAGGCGCGGGTGCAGCGCGGCATTGCAGACGCAGACGTTCTGGCCGTGCAGGTCGAGGGGTTCGCCGGTCACCGAGGTGGCGATACCACCCGCCTCGCGTACCAGGATGATGCCGGGCGCCATGTCCCAGGCCTGGGTGGCGCGTTCCCAATAGGCGTCCCAGCGGCCGGCCGCCACCCAGGCCATGTCC
>CAMPJU010000276.1 GCA_946886995.1 uncultured Lysobacteraceae bacterium | reverse complement strand
ATGGATCTCCTGGCGGTCAGCCGGTTCGGGGGAAGCACGCGGCATAGGCGCGGGCGGCGGCGACCGGATCCGGTGCATCGTAGACGCCGCTGATCACCGCGACGAGGTCCGCGCCGGCCGCGACCAGCGCCGGCGCATTGTCGGGCGTAATCCCGCCGATCGCCACCCGCGGGAGCCGGAACCGGGCGGCGTCGCGCAGCAGTGCCGGCGATGCCCTGCGCGCCCCGGGCTTGGTCGGGGAAGCGAAGAACGCGCCGAATGCGATGTAGTCCGCGCCGGCCGCCGCGGCGGCTTCCGCGCGCGACAGGTCGTCGTAGCAGGAGACGCCGATGGCGACCCCTGGGCCGAGCCGGCGCCGCGCGCCTGCGGGATCGCCGTCGTGTTCGCCAAGGTGGACGCCTGCACCCGTATCGCGTGCCAGTCCGACGTCGTCGTTGACGATCAGCGGCGTTCCACTCGCGTTGCACAGGCCCGCCAGCGCAACGGCCTGCTCGCGCCGCAAGTCGGCGCTGGCGCGCTTGTTCCGGTACTGCAGCCACGCGACGTACGGCATCAAAGGCGCGGTGCGCGCCAGCAGGCGGTCCGTATCGGTCTCGTCGGGTGTCAGCAGGTAGAGCCCGCGTGCCTGTTGCACGGCTTCACTTCCGGTCTTACTTGGGCGATGGGACAATAGCGTCTTTCAGGCGCTTCCGGACCGATGAACGACACCGCCACCACCACCGAAACCACGTTCCGCACGTGGATGTGCGTCGTCTGCGGCTTCATCTACGACGAGGCCGCGGGGCTGCCCGAAGAGGGCATCGCACCGGGCACGCGCTGGGAGGATGTCCCGGACACGTGGACCTGCCCGGACTGCGGCGTGACCAAGGACGACTTCGAGATGATGCCGGCCTGAGCCGCGGTCCCCGTCTCAATGTGGCCGCGCGCGCTCCCGGTTCAGCTCCACCAGCCGCTCGCGCAGGCTCCTGCGGTCGGCCGCGTCCGGGTTGCGCTTGAGGTATTGCTCCAGGTCGTGTCGCGCACCGTGCCGGTGCCCCATCTTCAGGTAGGCCAGCGCCCTGTCGCGCAGCGCCTCGGGATGGTCGGGCTGTAGTTGCAGGATGCGGTCGGCGCTGCGCGCGGCGCGCGGCCAGTCGTCCCGTTCGCTGTAGACGCCGTGCAGGTTGCGCAACAGCCTGACCAGCATCGCGCGATTGGACGCCGGGTCCAGGATCCGGTTCAGGGCGTTGTCGTCGGGGGAGCCGCCGCCGAGGTGGGGCTTGGCACGGTCGCGGAGTTCGTCCACGTCCAGGGGGCGTCCGCGGTTGAACGGATCCATGACCAGCACGCCCTGGTCCCCGACAGGCAGCCGCACCAGGAAATGCCCTGGAAAGGAGACGCCAGCCAGCGGTACGCCAAGCCGGCGCGCGACCTCGATCTGCACGAGCGCAAGCGTGAGCGGGTTGCCGAGGCGGCGCTCGAAGACTTCGTTGATATAGCTGTTGCGCGGGTCGTAGTACTCGGCCGTGTTGCCGGTGTATCCGAGTTCCTCGAACAGGTGCCGGTTGATCGCATGCATCTTCAGCGGCGCCTGGTCGATCGACTCGACTTCGTCGCGCAATGCGTTGGCGTGGTCCTGCGCCAACCGGTCGTACATGGCGGGATCGAGTTGCGGGTACTCGTCGCGCGCGATCAACAGCGCCGTGCCGAACAGCGGAAGACCGGGATCGTCGGTGGAGGCCAGGGCCTTCCAGTCGGGCAGGGCAAAGCCGTCTTGCATGGTCCAAGCCTGCCGGGATCGCAACAGGCGTTCAAGCCGCGGGGGCGGAGGGCGTGACGGATGTCCCTGGCAGCGTTCAGCGGCCCTCGGTGGGGATCGTGGGCCCGAGCCGCAGCGTCGCGCCATCCGTCAACCCGAGGCGCGCGGCCTCGCCCGCGTTCAGTTCGAGCACGAAGCGCGCGGGCGCGCGGCTCGGATAAGCGGGGCAGGGACGCAAGGGCGGGCATGGCGGCGTGTCGCGTCGCTGTGCGACCAGCCGCAATGCGTCGTCGAAGTAAAGGATGTCCAGCGGGATGCGCGTGTTCATCATCCAGTACGAGCGCGGCGCTTCATCCTCGTGCACGAAGAGCATCCCCGTGCCCCGCGCGAGATGGTCACGGAACATGAGCCCCTTCGCCCGTTCCGCATCGTCGTCGGCGATCTCCACCGCGTAGCGTTCGCCGCCGATCTCCACCCAGTGGCCGCCGGCAGACGCGCAGCCGGTCGCGAGCAGCCATGGCGCGGACAACAACAGGAACATCAGGGCACGTGACATGCGGCGGGTCATGGGCTTGCTCCTGGGGTCGGGCCGCGGGATGTTGCGACGACCATCCGCCAGCGTTGCGGGCCACGTCAATGGCCTTCCTGACGCGGTTCATCGAACCCCCTTCCCAGGCGCGCGCAGTCCGTGCACAATGCGCGCCCCGCGGCGGCCCCGGTACCTGTACCGACACCGCACGGGGACGAAAAAAAGCGGCGAAAGGGTGTTGACCTTCACCGCCGATACCGTACAATGTGCGGCTCGCTCGGGCAGACAGCCTGGGTGGGAAGGGGAGAGGCGC
>CAMPJU010000275.1 GCA_946886995.1 uncultured Lysobacteraceae bacterium | reverse complement strand
CGGTAGCGGTTGTTGAACTCGTAGCGGTGGCGGTGGCGTTCGCCGACCACGTCCTTGCCGTACACCCGGTGCGCCAGCGTGCCCGGCTTCACCCGCTGGTCCTGCAACCCCAGGCGCATGGTGCCGCCCAGGTCGGATGCCTCGTCGCGGCGCTCGACGTCGCCGGTGGCGGTACGCCACTCGGTGATCAGGCCGATGACCGGATGGGCGCTGGCTTTGTCGTTCTCGGTGCTGTTGGCGTCGGCGAGCCCGAGTTCGTGGCGCGCGTAGTCGACTACCGCGGCCTGCATGCCGTAGCAGATGCCCAGGTAGGGGATGCCGGTCTCGCGCGCGTGCTTCGAGGTGAGCACCTTGCCTTCGAACCCGCGGTCGCCGAACCCGCCGGGCACCAGGATGCCGTCGACGCCGGCCAGCGCCACGTCCGCGCCCTGGCGCTCGATGTCCTGCGACTCGAGCCACTTCAGGTTCACGCGGGTGCGCTGGCGGATGCCGCCGTGCTTGAGCGCCTCGGCGACCGACTTGTAGGCGTCCTTGTGGTCCACGTACTTGCCGACGACCGCGATCGTCACCTCGTCCACCGGCCGTTCCGACGCGTCGACGACGTCGCGCCATTCGGACAGGTCGGCTTCCGGCGCGGCCTTCGCCTCCAGCCGCAGGTGGCCCACGACCAGCTTGTCCAGGCCCTGCCCGTGCAGCCACATCGGGATCTTGTAGATGTTGTCCAGGTCGACGGCCGAGATCACCGCCTTCTCGGGCACGTTGGTGAACAGCGCGATCTTGCGGCGCTCGCCGTCGGGCAGCGGCTGCTCGCTGCGGCACACCAGGATGTCGGGCTGGATGCCGATGGAGCGCAGTTCCTTGACCGAGTGCTGGGTCGGCTTGGTCTTCAGCTCGCCGGCCGCGGCGATCCACGGCACCAGCGTGAGGTGCATGAACATCGCGAGGTCGGCGCCGCGTTCGGTGCGGATCTGGCGGATCGCCTCCAGGAACGGCAGCGACTCGATGTCGCCGACCGTGCCGCCGATCTCGACCAGCGCCACGTCGTACCCCGACGTCGCCGCGTCGATGCAGCGCTTGATCTCGTCGGTGATGTGCGGGATCACCTGCACGGTGGCGCCGAGGTAGTCCCCCCGGCGTTCCTTGCGGATCACGTTCTCGTAGACCTTGCCGGCGCTGATCGAGTTCGCCCCGGACAGGCGCGTGTTGACGAAGCGCTCGTAGTGGCCGAGGTCCAGGTCGGTCTCGGCGCCGTCGTCGGTGACGTAGACCTCGCCGTGCTGGAACGGGCTCATGGTGCCCGGGTCGACGTTGAGGTAGGGGTCCAGCTTCATCATCGTCACGCGCAGGCCGCGCGCTTCGAGGATCGCCGCCAGCGAAGCCGCGGCGATGCCCTTGCCGAGCGAGGACACCACGCCGCCGGTGACGAAGACGAGCGGGGTGACGGATGCTGGGGAAGTCATGGCGAGCGGACCGCTGGAAAGCCGTAGTTTACCGGGTGGGCCCGCGGCCTGCGAGCGCGGCGCGCGGTGCTCGATCCGCGCTTGACCGCCTCCGGCACGGCCCGCATCCTCGCCCCTCCCCTCCCACGCCGATCCCATGAGCAGTCGCTACAACGCCTCGGACATCGAGGTCCTCTCCGGGCTGGACCCGGTCCGCCGCCGGCCCGGCATGTACACCGACACCACGCGCCCCAACCACCTGGCGCAGGAAGTCATCGACAACGCGGTGGACGAGGCCCTGGCGGGCCATGCGCGCACGATCGAAGTCGTGCTGCACGAGGACGGCAGCTGCGAGGTGTCCGACGACGGGCGCGGGATGCCGGTCGACGTGCACCCCGAGGAGAAGGTCCCGGGCGTCGAACTGATCCTCACGCGGCTGCACGCGGGCGGCAAGTTCTCCAACAAGAACTACACCTTCAGCGGCGGCCTGCATGGCGTCGGGGTGAGCGTCGTCAACGCGCTGTCGAAGCAGCTGGAAGTCTTCATCCGGCGCGACGGCAGCGAGTACCGCATGACCTTCGCCAATGGCGACCTGGCCTCGCCCCTCGAGGTCGTCGGCAGTGTCGGCAAGCGCAACACCGGCACCCGGCTGCGTTTCTGGCCGGATCCGAAGTACTTCGACACGCCGAAATTCAACCTGCGGTCGCTCCGCCACCTGTTGCGCGCCAAGGCGGTGCTGGCGCCGGGCCTGACGGTCCGCCTGCACGACGCGGCCACCGACGAGCGCCACGAGTGGCACTACGAGGACGGCCTGCGCGACTACCTGAAGGGCGAGCTGGCCGGGACGGAGGTACTGCCCCCGGAACTCTTCGTGGGCCAGCGCACGCAGGAGACGGAAACCGCGGACTGGGCGGTCGCCTGGGTGCCGGAGGGGGAACTGGTCCAGGAAAGCTACGTCAACCTCATCCCCACCGCGCAGCACGGCACGCACGTCAACGGCCTGCGCACCGGCTTCACCGACGCGCTGCGGGAATTCTGCGACTTCCGGAACCTGCTGCCGCGGGGCGTGAAGCTGGCGCCTGAAGACGTGTGGGACCGGGTGTCGTACGTGCTCAGCATCAAGATGACCGACCCGCAGTTCAGCGGGCAGACCAAGGA
>CAMPJU010000274.1 GCA_946886995.1 uncultured Lysobacteraceae bacterium | reverse complement strand
ACCAAGTGGGGCCTGTCCGAGCTCGGTCCGATCACGTTCGGCGAGGAGGACGACGAGGTCTTCCTCGGCCGCTCGGTGACGCAGCACAAGAGCGTCTCCGACGACACGGCGCGCCGCATCGACGAGGTCGTGCGCTCGATCCTCGACGGCGCCTACGAGCGCACGCGCGGGATCCTGACCGAGAACCTCGACAAGCTGCACACGATGGCCAAGGCGCTGCTGCTGTACGAGACCATCGATGCCCCGCAGATCGACGCGATCATGAACGGTCGCGAGCCACCCGTGCCGGCGGGCTGGACCGGTGGCAGCTGGAACGACGACAAGCCGGGCGACGCCCCGCGCCCGCCGCTTCCGCCCATTTCGGACCCGGCCGCGCAGACCTGACGTCGATGTTCGATGTCGTTCCGCAACTGGATTGCGCGGGCCGGTTGCTGCGGCTGGACGTGCCGCGGGTCATGGGCATCGTCAATGTCACGCCGGATTCGTTCTCGGACGGCGGCGCCCACGCCACGGCAGGCGACGCGGTCGCGCACGGGCTGAGGCTGGCGGAGGAGGGCGCCGATGTCCTCGACGTCGGCGGGGAATCGACCCGCCCTGGCGCGAGCGAGGTTCCGCTCGACGAGGAGTTGCGGCGCGTCCTCCCCGTCGTGGAACGGCTCGCGAAGGAAACGTCGCTGCCGATCAGCATCGACACGTCGAAGCCGGAAGTGATGCGCGCGGCCGTCGCGGCTGGTGCCGGGATGATCAACGACGTGTCCGCGCTGCGCCGCGACGGGGCGCTCGAAGCCGCCGCCGCGCTGGGTGTCCCGGTGGTGCTGATGCACATGCTGGGGGAGCCGCGCTCGATGCAGGACGCGCCGGTCTACGACGACGTCGTGGCGGAGGTCCACCGCTTCCTGGCCGAGCGGATCTTCGCCGCCGAGATGGCGGGCATCGACAAGAAGCGGATCGTGGTCGATCCGGGTTTCGGGTTCGGCAAGACGCTGGAACACAACCTCGTCCTCCTGGCGCAGCTGGAGCGGTTCGCCGAGCTGGGCGTGCCGGTGATGGCAGGGCTGTCGCGCAAGCAGGGGATCGGGGCGCTGACCGGTCGCGGGGAGCCGCGGGAGCGCGTGCACGGATCGGTGGCCGCGGCGCTCGTCGCGGCACAGCGGGGCGCGCGCCTGTTGCGGGTCCACGACGTGGCCGCCACGGTCGACGCCATGAAGGTCTGGAACGCCGTCGCGGCGGTGCCGGTGCCGAAGTCAAGGCCTGCAGCGCCCGGCCTGCGGTGGCCTGACGACGACTAGGGCCCTAAGCTGTCGCGGGGAACTCACCGGGACTGCACATGACCGCAAGCACTCCGCTGCTCGTGACCTTCGGGTTATACCTGCTGCTGATGGTGGCCATCGGCTTCATCGCGTGGCGCAGGACACGCAACTTCGACGACTACATCCTCGGCGGGCGTTCGCTCGGCGGCTACGTGACGGCGCTGTCGGCCGGCGCGTCCGACATGAGCGGCTGGCTGCTGCTCGGCTTGCCCGGCGCGATGTACGCCGGCGGCCTGTCCGAGGCCTGGATCGGCTTCGGCCTGATCCTCGGCGCGTACCTCAACTGGCGGTTCGTCGCCGGGCCGCTGCGCGTCTACACGGAGCGCACCGAGAACGCGCTGACGCTGCCGGATTACTTCACCACCCGGTTCGCCGAGGGTGGGCGGCTGCTGCGGATCATCGCGGCGCTGGTGATCCTGGTGTTCTTCGCGGTCTACGCGGCGTCCGGGATCGTGGCCGGCGCGCGGCTGTTCGAGAGCGTCTTCGGGCTGCCGTACGGCCAGGCGCTGTGGTGGGGCGCGGCGGCGACCATCCTGTACACGCTGGTCGGCGGCTTCCTGGCAGTGAGCTGGACCGACACCGTGCAGGCGACGCTGATGCTGTTCGCGCTGATCCTGGCGCCGATCATGGTGATGGTGTCCACCGGCGGGTTCGGCGCGAGCGTCGCCATCATCGAGCAGGTCGACCCGACGCGGCTCGACTGGTTCGCTGGCGGCACGCTGGGCGCCATCGGGATCATCTCGCTGCTCGCATGGGGCCTGGGCTACTTCGGGCAGCCGCACATCCTGGCGCGATTCATGGCGGCCGATTCGGTGCGCACCATCCCGACGGCACGCCGCATCGGCATGGCGTGGATGATCCTGTGCCTGCTCGGTTCGCTGGGGGTGGGCTTCTTCGGCATCGCGTACTTCGGCGCGAACCCCGACGAGGCCGCGTTGATGGGTGACAACCCGGAACGCGTGTTCATCGCGCTGTCGGAGGCGCTGTTCAATCCGTGGATCGCCGGCGTGCTGCTGTCGGCGATCCTCGCCGCGATCATGAGCACGCTGTCGTGCCAGTTGCTGGTGTGCTCCAGTGCGCTGACCGAGGACTTCTACCGCGGCTTCGTCCGGCCGGCGGCCAGCCAGCGCGAACTGGTGTGGTTCGGCCGTGCCTCGGTGCTGGCGGTTGCGCTGGTGGCGATCTGGATCGCGCGCGACCCGGAAAGCCGCGTGCTCGGCCTGGTGTCCTACGCGTGGGCGGGCTTCGGCGCCGCGTTCGGTCCGGTCGTGGTGTTCTCGCTGTTCTGGG
>CAMPJU010000273.1 GCA_946886995.1 uncultured Lysobacteraceae bacterium | reverse complement strand
GTCGCAGGTCGTGTCCGACGAGGACAAGGTCCTCTACGTGCAGAACGGCGGGGTGCTGAACCGCCTGCCCCATTCCGGCATCGACACGACGGGCACCACGGTAGCAGCCGGTGCCACGGGTGCCTGGACGCTTTCGCCTGCGCTGGCCGCCGATCTCGTGCTGACCGCGGGGACCATCGACGTGATGCTGTCGTTGAGTACCAACGGCGCCTCGATCCTCCGGGTGGAACTTTGGAATGGAGCCACCCAGGTCGGCGCCGCGAGCAGTACCCAGAACCTTGACCTGGCCACGCCCCAGCTCACGCTGTTCCAGGTCAACCTGGCTGCGGACTACACCGTGCCGGCCGGACAGGCCCTGCAATTGCGCGTGATCAACACCGCCGGCGGCAACAAGAGCGCGACGGTCTACGCCTACAACGTCGGGCCGAGCATGGTGAGTTTCGCTACTTCGACGGTCGTCGCCGTCGAAAGCATTACCGCCTATGCGGATGCCTGGGGCGGCGCGAACACGATCCCCACTTACTTCACCCACGGCCAGACAGCCTACGTACGTGTCGTGGCAAGCGATCCCTTCGGCGGAGCCGACGTCAGCGCATCGGATTCGACCATCACGGTGACCGACGCGAACGGCGCCGTGGTGGCGGGGCCGGCCGCCATGACGATGGTCGACACGACGGGCGCGATGCGCACTTTCGAGTACGAAGTACCCGTGCCTACTCTGGCCGCGATCGGCCAGTGGACCGCGACGGTCACGGCGTTCGAAGGCACCGAACAGACCATCAGCCACACCATGGCCGACACGTTCGAGGTGCGCGGCACCGTGGTGCTCGACCACGCGTGGGCCGGAGGCGCCACGGCGGGGCATGCAGTGACGCTGCAGGTGACCGGCGGCAGCGACCCGGTGGATGGCAGTTCAGTCGCACCGGGTCCGGCCACGCCGGCAACTGCAGCGGCGACTGCGAATGCGGCGATCACGCTCCTACAGGCGTTCACCAACGGCAGTGCCGCCAACTACAGCATCACGTTGGCGTGCGTCCGCGATGCCGACGGTGGTGCGGTCACCGCGACCACTGGCGGGCTTTCGCGGCAGATCTCGATGCCCCTGGACAGTTCGGTCACCTGTACCTGGACCAACACGCCCTCCACGCCGCTGACCCTGGTCAAGCTGGCGATCGTCCAGTCCGATCCGATCAACGGCGTGTCGACGCCGAAGGCGATCCCAGGCGCAGTGGTGGAATACCAGCTGATCCTCACGAATCCCTCGTCCACGTCGGTCGACAGCGGCACGCTGGTCGTGAGCGACCCCGTGCCGGCGCAAGTGGACATGGTGGTCGCCGACATCGCGGGTGTCGCTTCCGGACCGGTGCGCTTCGTGGACGGCACGCCTTCGAGCGGCCTGACCTACACGTTCTCCGGCCTGGCGAGCACCACCGACGATGTCGACTTCTCGGACGACGGCGGCGCGAGCTGGACCTACGTGCCCACGCCGGACGCCGGCGGGCGCGACCCTGCCGTCACCGACATCCGGATCAATCCCAAGGGCGAATTCGCGGGCAACAACGCCCAGTTCACGCTCAGGTTCCGCGTGGTCATCCAGTAGCCGGCGACCACGCGCGTCGCCTACTGCAACAACGACCGCAGCATCCACGCGTACTTCTCGTGCGTCTGCAGCCGCTGCGTCATCAGGTCGACAGTCGGGTCGTCCTCGCCCTTCTCGGCGGTATCGAGCACCTTGCGCGCCGTGCGGCACACCGCCTCGTTGCCCACCACCAGCTGGCGCACCATCTCGCGCCAGTCCGCGGCGTCCTCCAGGCCCGCTTCCTCCGGGATCGACGACAGCCGGATGAACTCGGCGTAGGAGCCGGGCGCGTTGTACCCGAGTGCGCGGATGCGCTCGGCGATCTCGTCCAGCGCCGCCCATTGCTCGGTGTACTGCGTCTCGAACATCACGTGCAGGGCGTTGAACATCGGCCCGGTGACGTTCCAGTGGAAGTTGTGGGTCTTCAGGTACAGGGTGAAGCTGTCGGAGAGGAACGCCGACAGGCCCTCGGAGATCCGGCGGCGCGCGGGCCCCGAAATGCCGATGTCGATGGCCGGTGCCGTGGAGCCGGCCGCGGGGGATGCCGCCGGCGTGCTGCGGGCGCGGGTGGACGCGGTGCGCTTGCTGGTGGCCTTCTTTGCCATCGTCATGCCTCCTTGTGTGGTCCCGTGGGGCGGGCCGTTGCAGCGACAATACGCCGCCGCGCCTGCCGTTTGAAATGAATTGTTCCTGCCGAAACGATCGATGAAACCTATCGTCAAACCACCGCTCCCGGCGCCCCTGGCCGCCGGCCGACGTGCCATCGACACCGGCCTGTCGCGCGATCGCGGCCGCCTGCATGGCCTATGGTCGCGCTGGCGCGCCGCACCCGGGGACGACGCTGCGCGCGAGTCGTTCGCCACGGCACTGGAAGCGTCGGTGGCGGCGCGCGAGGCGCGGCAGGCGTCGCTGCCCCGGGCGGCCGTCGATCCGTCGCTGCCGATCGCGACGCAGGCCGACCGCATTGTCTCGCTGCTGCGTGAACATCCGGTCCTGGTGGTGGCCGGCGAAACCGGTTCCGGCAAGACGACGCAACTGCCGAAGCTGTGCCTGGCGGCG
>CAMPJU010000272.1 GCA_946886995.1 uncultured Lysobacteraceae bacterium | reverse complement strand
TCGAGTTCGCCGACTGGATGAACGGCTACGCCCACATCCTGATCCTCGACCACGGCGGCGACACCATGAGCCTGTACGCGCACAACGAGAGCCTGTTGCGCGACGTCGGGGACAGCGTCGCGCAGGGCGACCCGGTGGCGCGGGTCGGCAGTTCCGGCGGGCAGGGCCGGCCGGCGCTGTACTTCGAACTGCGGCGCAAGGGCGAGCCGGTCGACCCGCGCACCTGGCTGGAGCAGCGCTGACCCCGTGGCGGCGCGCCGCCAGCGCACGTTCACCCGCCGGCGACCCCGGTCCGCATAATCGGGGCGCCCGCCTGCAATCCACCTCGAATCCGGGAGTCCCCATGCGCCTGTCCCCGTTGCTGCTGCCGCTCGCCCTCGCACTCGCGTGCCTTCCGGTGCGGGCGCAGGAAGGCGCCGCGGAGCCGGAAGTGGTGGCGCCGGACGACCCGGACGCCGCGCTCGCCGAGCGCGACACCGGCAGCGAGGCGGTCCCGCTCGACGAGATCCGCCGCTACGTGGCGGTGTTCAACATGGTGCGCGAGGCCTATGTCGAACCCGTCGACGACGCGGACCTGATGCAGGCGGCGATCCGCGGCCTGCTCAGCGACCTCGACCCGCACAGCGCATACCTGGAACAGGGCGACAGCGAGAACCTCGCCGAGCGCACGCGCGGCGCCTACGACGGCATCGGCGTGGAGATCGTGCGGCAGGACGACGGCAACCTGCGGGTCATCGCGCCGATCGACGACACCCCGGCCGCGCGCGCCGGCATCAAGGCCGGCGACGTCATCGTCGCCATCGACGGCACGCCGGTGGCCGGCAGCGACCCGGAATCCGATCCGCTGCGCGGTCCACCCGGCAGCAGCGTCGTGCTGACGGTATTGCGCGAGGACGCGGACGAGCCGCTGGACCTCACCATCGTGCGCGAGACCATCCGCATCGCCAGCGTGCGGGGGCGCCTGCTGGAACCCGGCTACGGCTACGTGCGCATCAGCATGTTCCAGGCCGACACCGGCGCCGACTTCGCGCGCGAACTGGACCGCCTGCTGGCCGAGGCCGGCGGCGCGTTGCAGGGCCTGGTCATCGACGTGCGCAGCAACCCCGGCGGCCTGCTGACAACGGCCGTGCAGGTGGCCGACGAACTGCTTGAGCGCGGCACCATCGTCAGCACCCGGGGTCGCCTGCCGATCACCGACACCGCCTTCAGCGCCACGCCCGGCGACCGCCTGGACGGCGCGCCCGTCGTGGTCCTGGTGGACGCCGGTTCGGCCAGTGCCGCGGAGGTGCTGGCCGGCGCACTGCGCGACAACGACCGCGCGCGGGTGGTCGGCAGCCGCACCTTCGGCAAGGGCTCCGTGCAGACCGCGCTGCCGCTGGACAACGGCGACACGGTCAAGCTCACCACCGCGCGCTACTACACGCCGGGCGGCCGCTCGATCCAGGCGCTGGGGATCGCGCCCGACGTGGTGCTGCAGCCGGGGGACGACGCGGACGGCGGGTATGCCGCGCGCGTATCCGAGGCCGTGCTCTCCGGTCACCTGGATGCCGAAGGCGAGGTCACCACCGAACTGGAGCCCGGCAACGTGCTCGAAGGCCAGGCGCCGATCGACGCGGCGCTGGCCGAGCTCAAGCGCATGACTTCCGTCGCAGTGACCAACCGCAGGGGTTGAGACCCGGCGTGCCCCGTTAGCATGGCCGCCTGCCCGCCGCCCGGCGGGCGTTCCATGACCGGGGACGCCATGCTCACCATCCGAGCGCTCAGCAAGACCTACGCCAACGGCGTGCATGCACTGAACAACGTCAACCTGGACATCCCGCGCGGGATGTTCGGGCTGCTCGGGCCCAACGGCGCCGGCAAGTCCTCGCTGATGCGCACGCTGGCCACGCTGCAGGAGGCCGACAGCGGCACCGCCGTCCTCAACGGCGAGACCGGCGAAGCCATCGACGTGCTGCGCGACAAGGCCGCGGTGCGCCGCCAGCTCGGCTACCTGCCGCAGGACTTCGGCGTCTACCCGAAGGTCAGTGCCGAGGACCTGCTGGAGCACTTCGCGGTGCTCAAGGGCCTGACCGAGCGCAAGCAGCGCCGCGAGGTGGTCGACGCGCTGCTGCAGCAGGTCAACCTGTGGGACGCGCGCAAGCGCAAGCTCGGCACCTTCTCCGGCGGCATGCGCCAGCGCTTCGGCATCGCGCAGGCACTGCTCGGCAACCCGCGGCTGGTGATCGTCGACGAGCCCACCGCCGGCCTGGACCCGGAGGAGCGCAACCGCTTCCTCAACCTGCTGGCGGAGATCGGCGAGAACGTCGCGGTCATCCTGTCCACGCACATCGTCGAGGACGTGACCGACCTGTGCCCGACGATGGCGATCATGAACAAGGGCGAGGTGCTGCTGACCGGCCGGCCGAATGACGCGATCGCGGCGCTGGAAGGGCAGGTGTGGCGCAAGCAGGTCGACAAGGCCGCGGTCGCCGGCTACGAGGACGCGCACGTGGTGCTGTCCAAGCGCCTGGTCGCCGGGCAGCCGGTGCTGCACGTGTTCGCCGCGGATGCACCGGAAGCCGGGTTCGAGCCCGTCGCCCCCGACCTCGAGGACGTCTACTTCCAGCGCCTGCGCCTGCATGCGCGCAAGGCCGCCTGAC
>CAMPJU010000271.1 GCA_946886995.1 uncultured Lysobacteraceae bacterium | reverse complement strand
CGATCCGGAACGCGCGCTCGGCGCGCACCGCCTCGGTGCCGGCCAGCTTGGCCAGGCGCTTCATCCGGGACTGCGCCTGCTTCGCCTTGCTCGCCTTGGCCTTGAACCGGTCGATGAAGCTCTGCAGGTGCGCGCGCTCGGCCTGTTCCTTCTCGAATGCGATCTGCTGCTGGCGCAACTGCTCGGCGCGCTGGCGCTCGAACGCGGTGTAGTCGCCGGTGTAGAGCTTCGCCTTCCCTTCGTGGAGGTGCAGCGTGTGGGTGGTGACGTTGTCGAGGAACTCGCGGTCGTGCGAGATCACCAGCAGCGTGCCCGGGTAGCGGCGCAGCCACTCCTCCAGCCACACCACCGCGTCCAGGTCGAGGTGGTTGGTCGGCTCGTCGAGCAGCAGCAGGTCGCTGGGCGTCATCAGCGCGCGGGCCACGTTGAGCCGCACCCGCCAGCCACCGGAAAAGTCGGCGACGGCCTTGTCGTGCGTCTCGGGCGCGAACCCGAGCCCGTGCAGCAGCCGCCCGGCCCGCGCGCTGGCGTCGTAGCCGTTCAGTTCCTCCAGGCGGTGGTGCGCCTCGGCGACCGCTTCCCAGTCCTCCTCGGCGAACGCGGCGGCCTCGGCCCGGATCGCCGCGTGCACTGCCTCGTCGCCGGACAGCACGAAGTCCAGCGCGCTGTCGGGCAGCGCGGGGGTCTCCTGCGCCACCCAGGCGATCCGCGCCTTCCCGGGCACGTCGATGTCGCCCCGGTCCGGCTCCACCTCGCCCATCAGGGCGGCGAACAGGCTGGACTTGCCGGTGCCGTTGCGGCCGACCACGCCGACCCGGTAGCCGGCATGGAGGGCCAGGTCGACGTCGGACAGCAGCAGGCGTTCGCCCCTGCGCAGGGCGAAATTGCGGAAGGAAATCATCCGGGCATTTTACCCGGGACTGCTACATTTCCCCGATGCCCCACCACACCTCGCTGATCGCGCTGCTCGTCGCCGGCTTCGTGCTGGCGTTCATCTTCGGCGCGCTCGCCAACCGGCTGAAGCTCTCGCCGCTGATCGGCTACCTGATGGCGGGCATCATCGCCGGGCCGTTCACGCCCGGGTTCGTCGCGGACCTCGACCTGGCGTCGCAGCTGGCCGAAGTGGGCGTGATCCTGCTGATGTTCGGCGTCGGCCTGCACTTCTCGCTGAAGGACCTGCTGTCGGTGAAGGCGATCGCGCTGCCGGGCGCGGCCGCGCAGATCACCGTCGCGACGCTGCTGGGCTGGGGCATGGGCGAATACCTGGGCTGGTCGCACGGGGCCAGCATCGTGTTCGGCCTGTCGCTCTCGGTCGCCAGCACCGTGGTGCTGCTGCGCGCGCTGGAAGACCGGCGGCTGGTGGAAACCCGCCGCGGACGGATCGCGGTGGGCTGGTTGATCGTCGAGGACATCGCGACGGTCCTGGCCCTGGTGCTGCTGCCGGCGCTGGCGCCGTTGCTCGGCGGCGAAGCCGATCCGGAACTGGCGGCGGGTGCGGCGGTGGAAATCGCATCGGCCGCGGCGGAGGCGACCGGCGCCGATGCGGGCAACGACGGCCAGCCGGGCATCGCCACCGTCCTGCTGGTGACGTTCCTGAAGCTGGGGGCGTTCGTCGCCTTCATGCTGGTGGTGGGCAGGCGCGTGGTGCCCTGGGTGCTGGAGCGGGTCGCGGGGACCGGGTCGCGCGAACTGTTCACCTTGGCCGTCCTGGCGATCGCGATGGGGCTGGCGTTCGGGTCGACGGCGCTGTTCGACGTGTCCTTCGCGCTCGGTGCGTTCTTCGCCGGGATGCTGCTGGCCGAATCGGAGTTCGGGCACAAGGCGGCGCAGGATTCGCTGCCGTTGCGCGACGCGTTCGCGGTGCTGTTCTTCGTCGCGGTGGGCATGCTGTTCGACCCGTCGGTGCTGATCGAGCATCCGCAGGAGGTGATCGCGACGGTGCTGGTGATCGTCGTCGGCAAGTCGCTGGCGGCATGGGCGATCGTGCGCGCATTCGGGCATCCCGAGGAGACCGCACGGACGATCGCGGTGAGCCTGGCGCAGATCGGCGAGTTCTCCTTCATCCTCGCCGCGCTCGGCGTCAGCCTGGAGATCCTGCCGCCAACCGGCCGCGACCTGATCCTGGCCGGTGCGCTGCTGTCGATCCTGGCCAATCCGTTCCTGTTCTCGTGGCTGGACGGATGGCTGGCCCGGCGCGCAGCCAGCGAAGAGGCGCGGCGGCCAGCCGAACCCGACGTCGTGCCGATCGACATCCAGGGCCACGCCATCGTGGTCGGCTATGGCCGGGTCGGCGCGCAGCTGGCGGAGTTGCTGCGCCAGCGCGACGTGCCGGTCGTCATCGTCGAGGACGATGCGCACCTGGTGGAGGACGCGCGCGAGGCGGGGTTCCCGGCGGTGCGCGGCAACGTGGCCAACGTGCGGGTGATGCAGGAAACGGCGCCGGAGCGCGCGGCGCTGGCGGTGTTCGCGATCCCGCACGCGCTGGAAGCCGGCGAGACGATCGAGCGGCTGAAGGCGCTCAACCCGAAGATCACGGTGCTTGCGCGCGCGCACAGCGACGGGGAGGTCCAGCACCTCATCGCGCACGGGGCGGACGGCGCGGTCATGGCCGAGCGCGAGCTCGCCTACTCCCTCGCCGAGATGGTCATGTC
>CAMPJU010000270.1 GCA_946886995.1 uncultured Lysobacteraceae bacterium | reverse complement strand
CGTTCATCATGAACCGCAAGCTCCACAACACATTCCTGGGCCTGACCGCGAGCACGGCGATGCTGTCGCTGGCACTGGCCCTGGGCGCCCCCGCCGCCCAGCCGCAGCCGGCTCCGGACACCCTTGCCCTGGCGATCGAGCTGGAGGTCCGGGCGGCGCTGGCCGAGGCCGGCATCGAGGTCGAGGAGGCCGCCCACGCAGCGGCCGCCGCCCGCGCCGCCGCCGCCGCCTTCACCGGCTCGGCCGCCGCGTCCGGCGGAGACGACGACCGGCGCCCCCGCAGCCGCCGCCAGTCGGTGACGGTTCCGTACTTCTCCTTCGCACCGAGGGGTTGAGCCATGACCTCGATCGAATGGAACGATGGCGCTCCCATCTACCGGCAGCTCAAGGAACGCGTGGTGGCGATGATGCTCGATGGCGAGCTCCGCCCCGGCGATGCCCTGCCCTCGGTCCGCCAGGTGGCGGCCGAATACCAGCTCAATCCCATCACCGTCTCGCGCGCCTACCAGGAACTGGCGGACGAGGCACTCGTCGAAAAACGCAGGGGACTTGGCATGTTCGTCACGGAAGGTGCATCCGAAAAACTCCTCGCCAGCGAGCGCGAGCGTTTCCTCAATGAAGAGTGGCCGCTGGTGCTGGAGCGCATCTCGCGCCTGGGGCTGACGGCCGACCAGCTGTTGCGCCGCAACGGGGGTGGCAAGTGAACGCAGTCGTCGACGCCCGCGGCCTCCGCAAGGCCTACAAGAACAAGGTCGCCCTGGACGGCGCCTCCTTCAACATCCAGCCGGGCCGCATCGTCGGCCTGATCGGCCCCAACGGCGCCGGCAAGACCACCGCGCTCAAGGCGATCCTCGGCCTGACGCCGTTCGACGGCGAGTTGCGCGTGCTGGGCCGCGACCCACGCACCGAGCGCGACGAACTGATGAATGACGTGTGCTTCATCGCCGACGTCGCCGTGCTGCCGCGCTGGATGCGCGTGCGCGAGGCGATCGAGTTCGTCGCCGGCGTGCATCCGCGCTTCGATCGCGCCCGTTGCGAGCGGTTCCTGCAGGGCACCCAGCTCAAGCCGCAGATGCGCGTGCGCGAACTGTCCAAGGGCATGATCGTGCAGCTGCACCTGGCCCTGGTGATGGCGATCGACGCGCGCCTGCTGGTGCTCGACGAGCCGACGCTCGGCCTCGACATCCTGTATCGCAAGCAGTTCTACCAGCGCCTGCTGGAGGACTACTTCGACGAGGAGAAGACGATCCTCGTCACCACGCACCAGGTGGAGGAGATCGAGCACATCCTCACCGACGTGATGTTCATCCGCGACGGCAAGGTCGTGCTCGACGCGCCGATGGAAGCGGTGGGCGAGCGCTTCGTCGAACTGTTCGCCCCGGCCGACCGCGCCGCGGACGCCCGCGCGCTCAATCCCATCGACGAGCGTTCCCTGCCGTTCGGCAAGACCGTGATGCTCTTCGACGGCGTGCCGCGCCAGCGCCTCGCCGAACTCGGCGAGACCCGGATCCCCGGCCTCGCCGACCTGTTCGTCGCCACCATGAAAGGAACCTACGCATGAACGCCGCCGCCGATTCCCCCCTGCCGGCCTCGCCGCGCGCGATGGCGACGCCGCACCCCACCCACAAGTTCCGGCTGCTGCTGCGCCGCGAGTTCTGGGAACACAAGGGCGGCTTCCTCTGGGCGCCGCTGGTCGCCGGTGCCATCTCGCTGCTGCTGACGATCATGGCGATCGTGATCGGCGAGGTGGCGGCCCGCCAGGCGCTGGCCGACGGCGAGTTCGACGGCGAGGTGATGATCAACGGCCTCGACCTGGGCTACCTCACCGAGAAGCTCGGCCCGGAGGAAATGCGCAACCTCAGCCACGCGATCGACCTGGCGCTGTACATGGCGTCGGGCTGGCCGCTGATCGTGCTCGGGTTCGTGGTGTTCTTCTACTGCCTGGGCGCGCTGTACGACGAGCGCAAGGACCGCAGCGTGCTGTTCTGGAAGTCGTTGCCGCTGTCCGACCGCGAGACGGTGCTGTCGAAGGCCGCCAGCGCGCTGGTCGTGGCACCGGTGATCGCCATCGCGGCCTCGCTCGCGAGCATGGTCGGCTTCCTGGTCGTGCTCAGCGTCGTGGTCCTCCTCCACGGCGGCAATCCGTACGTGCTGCTGTGGGGTCCGGGCAATCCGCTGAACATCGTCGGCAGCTACGCGATGAGCATCCCTGTGTACGCCTTGTGGGCGCTGCCGACCGTCGGCTGGCTGCTGCTTTGCTCGGCATGGGCACGCAGCAAGCCCTTCCTCTGGGCGGTGATGCTGCCGGTGTTCGCGGGCATCTTCCTGAGCTGGTTCGACCTGATGCCGGCGCTCGACCTCGACTCGGGCTGGTTCTGGGGCCACGTCGTCGCCCGCCTGCTCCTCGGCACGTTCCCGGCGATGGACCTCATCTACCGCGAAGGCTTCGGCCAGGGCGACAGCCCGGAGGCGGTGCTCGCCGACCTGTCGGCTGCCGGCACCCTGGACAGCCTGGCCCTGCCGGAACTCTGGATCGGTGCGGTGGCCGGTGCGCTGATGATCATGGGGGCGATCCGCCTCCGCCGCTGGAGGGACGAAGCTTGAACATGAAACGACTTCCGCTTGCCGGGCTGCTCATCGCCGCCCTCCCCCTTCCGGCCCTCGCCAGCG
>CAMPJU010000269.1 GCA_946886995.1 uncultured Lysobacteraceae bacterium | reverse complement strand
TTCGAGGCAACGGGGCCAGGCGTCCATCAGGGGGAAAGTCTCGTCTTGCCGGCGGAGTCGGGACACGGTCCCTGCGCACGACACAGGGGTCGCGCGGGCCGGGCCGCGGGGGCAGGCCAGACTAGCACCCGGGCCCGCGGATGGGGATGGCGGTCGCTGCCGCCCGGCGTCCCGGGAGCGGCGTCGCTTGACCTCGTTCGCCGCAGCCCGCTAAAATCGACGGTCTTTTCGCCGCTTAAGCAAGAGCAGCCGCCATGGCCACCAAGCGCACGTTCCAGCCCAGCAACCTCAAGCGCAAGCGCGATCACGGCTTCCGTGCGCGCATGGCGACCGCCGACGGCCGCAAGATCCTGGCCCGTCGCCGCGCCAAGGGCCGCAAGCGCCTGAGCGCCTGATCCGGCCACGGCCGCGGCCTGCCTTCGCGCATGCTGCCGCGGTCCTCGCCGATCGACGTTTCGTTGTGAACAGCAAGCCTTCGCCGGACGCCCCCCGGGCTTCCGGCGATTTCGTGTGCGTGGAATCCGGAAGCGGCTCCGTGGGCATGGGCTTCCCGCGAGCGGCGCGGGTCCGTGCCAAGGCCGAGTTCGATCGCGTGTTCGAAGCGGGCCGGCGGACGGCCGAGCCGCTGATGGCCCTGCATCGCCTGGCATCGCCGACGGAGCCGGCCGCGCGCCTGGGGCTTGCGGTGTCGCGCAAGGTCGACCCGCGCGCGGTCGGGCGCAACCGGATCAAGCGGATCCTCCGCGACGCATTCCGACACCTGCGCGCGCGGCTGGAACCGGGCAACTACGTGGTGGTGGTCCGCCCCGGCGCGGCGCGCGCGACCGGCGCCGAGCTCCGTGCCGTCTTCGAACGCGTGTTGCAGCGGTCCGGCGCGTTGCCCCCACCCGGCGCCGACGGCACAATGCGCGCTTCCCCGCCGCCCGATGCGCCGTCGCCTCTTTCGCGCCCGGAAGTTCGTCGCGCGGAAGAGCCGCGTGGCGGCTGAACCCGCCTGTGCGGACATTTCCCCGAATTCCCCGAAGTTGACTCGATGAACCAGACCCGTGCGTTCCTGATTTTCGCCTGGCTGATGGTGGCCACCCTGCTGTGGATGGAGTGGGGCCGCGAACAGGCGCCTGCCGCGAGCGCCGATGTCGCCGTCAGCGAAGTGGACGCGGCCGCCGCCGATCCGGGCGCGGTCCCGGCCGCGGTCCCGACGGCCGACGGTGGCGACGTACCCGCGGCAGCGGTGCCGATGGCGCCGGGCAGCAAGCCGGTCGCGCCGCCGGTCGACGCGAACGCCACGCCGGTGGTCACCGTCGAGACCGACGTGCTGCGCGTGCGCATGCGTGGCGGCGAGATCCTGTCGACCGAACTGCTGAACTATCCACGCGACACGAGCGATGGCAGCGAACCGGTGGAACTGGTCGACGCCACGCCGCCGGGCATCTACCTGGTGCGCAGCGGCTGGGTCTCGTCGACCGGCGCGGCGCCCGCGCACGGGACCGGCTTCGTGCCGGTCGGCACGCAGCGTGCTTACCGGCTGGCCGAGGGTGAGGACCGGATCGATGTGCCGTTCGCCTGGACCGGTCCCGATGGCGTCACCGTGCAACGCACCTGGACGTTCGGGCGGCACGACTATGCCGTGCAGGTGCGCGACGAAGTATCCAACGCCGGCACCACGCCGTGGCAGGGATACGTCTACCGCCAGTTGCTGCGCGATGCGCCGCCCGACCGCGGTTCGATGTTCACCAATCCCGAGGCGATCACCTTCAGTGGCGCGGCCTGGTACAGCCCGGCCGAGAAGTACGAGAAGCGCGACTTCGGCGACTTCGCCGACGATGGCCCGCTCGACATCCAGGTCACGGGCGGCTGGGTGTCGCTGTCGCAGCACTACTTCCTGGCCGCATGGGTGCCGCAGCCCGACCAGGCGGCGCTGTACACGCTCGGCCATGCCGACGGGCTGTACCACATCGAGGCGCGCGGCCCGAGCTTCAACGTCGCGCCGGGGCAGGACGCTTCGACCGAGGCGACGCTGTGGCTCGGCCCCAAGTTGCAGGACCGCCTGGCGGACGTCGCACCCGGCCTGGAACTCTCGCTCGACTACGGCGTGTTCACGTTCCTCGCCAAGCCGATCGCGTGGCTGCTGGCCAAGCTGCACCTGCTGACCAGCAACTGGGGCTGGGCGATCGTGCTGCTGGTGCTGATCATCAAGCTGATGCTGTATCCGCTGTCGGCCGCGCAGTACAAGTCGGCGGCGAAGATGCGGCGCTTCCAGCCGCGCGTGGAACAGCTCAAGGAACGCTACGGCGACGACAAGCAGAAGTTCCAGGTCGCGCTGATGGAGCTGTACAAGAAGGAGAAGATCAACCCGGTCGGCGGCTGCCTGCCGGTGCTGGTGCAGATCCCCGTGTTCCTGGCGCTGTACTGGGTGCTGCTCGAGTCGGTGGAACTTCGCCAGGCCGCGTGGATCCCCGGCTGGGTCGATGACCTCACCGCGCGCGACCCCTGGTTCATCCTGCCGGTGCTGAACATCGCGGTGATGTGGGCGACGCAGAAGCTGACGCCGACGCCGGGCATGGACCCGATGCAGCGCAAGATGATGCAGTTCATGCCGCTGGTGTTCGGCGTGATGATGGTGTTCTTCCCGGCCGGCCTGGTGCTGTACTGGGTCACCAACGGCACGCTGGGCCTGGCCCAGCAGT
>CAMPJU010000268.1 GCA_946886995.1 uncultured Lysobacteraceae bacterium | reverse complement strand
CTCAGCGACATCCGCCTGCCGCCGCCCGCGGACGCGCCCGGCGGCTGAGCCGGGGCCGCCGCGCCGGCCGCGTCAGCTTGTCCCGCGGGTGTTCGCCACCCCGTGCGGCACGTGGCCGGCGGCGACGTGGTCGCGGGCCGACGCGATGTTCTGCTCGGAGTCGTCGAAGAAGATGTCCGCGCCGAACGCTTCCAGGAACGGCCCCTTGGCGCGCCCACCGAGGAATAGCGCTTCGTCCAGCCGCACGTTCCACTCGCGCAGGGTCCGGATGACCCGCTCGTGTGCGGGCGCGGAGCGCGCGGTGACCAGCGCGGTGCGGATCGGCGCCTCCTCGCCGGGCGGGAACGCCGACTGCAGCCGTTGCAGGGCATCCAGGAAGCCGCGGAACGGCCCTCCCGACAGGGGCTCGCGCGCGCGTTCGCGCTCGTTGCGGGAGAACGCCTCCAGCCCGTCCTCGCGCGAGATCCGCTCGGACTCGTCGCCGAACAGGACCGCATCGCCATCGAACGCGATCCGCAGCTGGTTGGGGGGCTGCGCCGGCGCCGACTTCACCCGCGCCGCCGCCGGCAGGATCGTCGCCGCCGCGACGCCCGCGGCCAGCGCGCGGGTGACGTCCTCGGCGTGGGTGGACAGGAACAGGTCCGCGCCGAACGGCCGGATGTAGGGATACGGCGGCGCGCCGTTGGAGAACGCGGCGCGGCGGATCGCCAGCCCGTGGTGCTCGATCGAGTTGAAGATGCGCAACCCCGTGTCCGAGGAATTGCGCGACAGCAGGATCACCTCGACCCGTGGCGCCGGCACGCCGGCGTCGTCGACCGGCGCCCCGTCGTTCAGCGCCAGCAGCTTGCGGACCAGCGGGAACGCGATGCCGGGTTCCAGCAGGTCGTCCTCGTGCGCGCGCTGGTACTCGGCGTAGGCCTCCAGCCCGTCGCGCTCGAACAGCCGGTGGCTGTCCTCCAGGTCGAACAGCGCCCGCGAGGAAATGGCGACGATCAGCGGGTCCACGGCATCCATGGACGCAGTATCCGGCAAGCGTGTCTCACCCGGCGAGAGTACGAACGCCCGGGTCAGGCGACGAACTGCTCGCTCAGGATCCGCTCCTCGAGGTTGTGCTCGGGGTCGAACAGCAGGGTGACCGTGCGGTCGCGGGCCTCGCGGATGGTGACCTCGACCACGTCGCGCACCTCGTGCGAATCGGCGGTGGCGCTGACCGGGCGCTTGTCCGGGTCGAGCACCCGGAAGCGGACCTCGGTGTCGGCCTTGAGCAGCGCACCACGCCACCGACGCGGGCGGAACGGCGCGATCGGGGTCAGTGCCACCACGCTGCTGCCCAGCGGCATGATCGGGCCATGCGCCGAATAGTTGTAGGCGGTGCTTCCTGCCGGCGTGGCGAGCATCACCCCGTCGGCGACCAGTTCGCCCAGGCGCTCCTGGCCATTGAGGTCCACCGCCAGGTGCGCGGCCTGCCGGGTCTGGCGCAGCAGCGACACCTCGTTGTACGCCAGCGAACCGGTGCTTGCGCCGGACTCGGTCAGTGCCAGCATCTCCAGCGGGCGCAGCACCGCGGGCTCGGCGGCGTCGATGCGCGCGACCAGTCCGTCGAGGCTGGCCGCGTCGGCGCGATAGTGGTTCATCAGGAAGCCGACGGTCCCCAGCTTCATGCCGAACACCGGCTTGCCCAGCGCGCCATGCCGGTGCAGGACCTGCAGCATGAACCCGTCACCGCCGAGCGCGACCAGCACGTCGGCGGCTTCCGGATCGTGCTGGCCGTGACGGGCCGACAACGCCTCCAGCGCCTGCTGCGCGCCCTCCGCGCGGCTGGCGAGGAAGGCGATGCGGGCGGCGCCGGCTCCCACGCGGGCGCTACTCCTCTGCCGCCATCTGCGCGAGCCGACGCACGGCCACCGACACCGTCGGGTAGTCGAGTGCCTTCTGGCTGCGCAGGTCGCTGAACATCGACTGCGTGAAGCGCAGCGCGGGATCGTCGCGCTCCAGCCAGCGACCCACCCGCTCGCCCACCGGCACCTTGCCGCCGCTGGCGATGACCTGGCCGACCAGCGCGCGCTGCTGCGAACGCAATTCGTCGCGCAGCACGCCACGCGCATGTGCATGCCACCGGCCTTCGACCGGCAACGCGTCGATCTGCTCCAGCAGCCACGGCAGTTCGAGCGCCTCGCCCAGGCCGAAGTACACCTGGGCGACGTCCACCGGCTTGAGCTTGCGGGCCAGGGCGACCTCGACGATGTCGCAGCCGGGCTCCAGCAGCGGCAGGCCGGCCAGCTGGGCGGCGAGCTCGGCCGGCACGCCCTTGCTGCGCCATTCGCGCAGCCGCGCATCGTGGTCGGTGCGGTAGGCCTTGCCCAGGATGCCCGGCAGCGCGTCGCGGACCGCGGCCAGCCCGGGTGCGTATCGGGCGACCGCCTCGGCGATCTCCGGCATCGCGCCCGGCCGCGACAGCAGCCAGCGCGACATCGCCCGCAGCAGCTGCCAGATCACCAGCAACGCGTCGATCTGCACGGCTTCCGGCAGCTTGCCGTCCAGTGCGTCGATCGCGGCCCACAACGCACGGGCATCCAGGGCCTCGCGCGCGATGGTGTAGGCCTCGGCCACTTCCGCGGCGCTGCGTCCGGTGTCCTCGGTCATCCGCAGGGTGAACGTCGCGCCCATGCGGTTGACCATCGAGTTGGTCAC
>CAMPJU010000267.1 GCA_946886995.1 uncultured Lysobacteraceae bacterium | reverse complement strand
CTCGCACGCCGCTTTCGCACCGTCGAAGGGCTCGGCATTCCCTCCCCGCCAGCCAGGGTCGTGCGTGACGCAGGCGGCAAGGGACAGCGGCAGCAGGAACGGCAGAAGTCGCAGGCGACGCATGTTGGCCTCGAGTCGATTCCGGGCGGGCTTGCCCACGCTGATTATCCGGCGGGGAGACTCACCGGGCCACACACGCCGCCCCGCTACCGATGCGCCAGCGCGTAATCGATCGCGGCCCGCACGGCCGCCACCTGTGCGTCGTTGCACTGCGCGGGCGTTGCATGGGGGCTGTCCGGATAGACCTCCGTCGTGGTCCGGTAGCGCGCGCCGGTGACGCCCGCGCACAGGCTCAGCTGCCGGAACGGGTAGCGGATCACGCCGGGCGCCACCACCTGCGAGCCGATCATCTGCCCGCGCTCGTCCGGCGGCGCGATGTGCGTGACCCGCGAGACTGCCTCGATGATCGCCTGCTGGAACTCCGGCTGCGGCGACTCCAGGTCGTCGACCAGGTAGAACCCGTCCGGGATCGAACCCGGCTCGAACACCTTGCCGTCGCGCGCGGCCAGGGTCGGCCGGAACTCGGTTTCGTCCGTGTCGGTCGTCTCGTGCAGGTCGATGTGCATCAGCACCTTGTCGCGGACCGGCGCGACCAGCGCGATCAACGCAGCCGACTCCCGGGCGGGGCTTGGCTCGCGGAACGACCGGTTCGGATCGATGGCGCTGGGGTTCCATCGCTGGATGTGTTCATAGCCCCACGGGCTGATGCAGGGCGCGACGAGGAGGTTGATCCGGTCCGCGTAGTCCGCCGCATGGGCGTCGAGGAACTGCAGCGCCCCGTGCACCCCGCTGGTCTCGTAGCCGTGGACGCCGCCGGTCACCAGCGCGCAAGGCCGTCCCTCCTCCCACCCGGGGCTGCGCACCGCGAACAGGGGGTACGCACGTGGCTTGTAGTCCAGGCGTCCGTACTGCACGACGTCGAAGCGATCCCGCAATCGCTCGACCACCGTCAGCACGTCTTCTTCGTAACTGCGCGTGCGGACCTGCCGCGAGCGCCATTCGGCGACTTCGGCACCGCCCCACGGGCGACCCGCCGTCCCGATCCGGGAATCGTTGGCGTTCGTCATCCCCCCAGCTTAGACGGCTTGGCACTTCGCTGCCTGCCATGGCATCCGTGCCCTGCCGCAGGTCGGCATGACTTCTGACCTAGACAAAAAGGTCTAGACAAGCCGGTCTAGGAGGCGTAGCGTCCAGGCTCACGCCCAGGCCACCAAGGATCCGCATGCCCAAGCCCCGCCTGCCCAGGCCCACGCCCGCCGAGCTCGGGCTGCTGCGCACGCTCTGGGAACTGGGCCCGTCCTCGGTCCGCGAGGTGCACGAGGCCCAGCGCCGCGATCGCCCGGATCTCGCCTACGCTGGCGTGCTCCGGCTGATGCAGGTCATGCACGGCAAGGGCCTGCTCAAGCGCGACGAGCGCCAGCGCTCGCACGTCTACGCGCCGGCGCAGCCCCGGGGTTCGCTGCAGACACGCCTGCTCGACGACCTGATCCACAAGGCCTTCGCCGGATCCGGCAAGGACCTGGTGCTGGCGGCGCTGCGTGGCGGCCGGGTGAGCGATGCCGAACGCGAGGAGATCCAGCGCTTCCTCGAGGAGACCCGCGATGAGTGAGTTCCTGTCGGCGATGGTGCCCGTGCTGGCCATGGCGTTGCTGCACTTCCTCTGGCAGGGGCTGCTGGTCGGCGTTGCAGCCGGGCTATCGCTCTCCGCACTTCGCGGCGCCCGTCCGCAGGCCCGGTACGCGGTGGCCTGCGTGGCGCTGCTCGCATGCGTGCTCCTTCCCGCGGCGACCGTGGCGCACGCGCTCCTGCAGGGCGAAATTTCCGGCACCGGCGCAACGTTCGCATCTCAGGGCACTGCCGCGTTGCAAGGCATGACGCAAGCGGCGGGCACGCCGGTGCTTCGTTTTGCACCGCCATTCGATGCCCTGCCCTGGATCGTCGCGGCCTGGGCCGCCGGTGCGGCGGCGCTGTCCCTACGGATTGCCTGCGGATGGTGGTGGGTGCAATGCCTGTGTCGCGGCGCGCAGCGCGATGCACAGGGTCGCTGGCAGGCATGCGTCGATCGCATCGCGCCACGACTCGGCATCCGCCGCGACGTCGCGCTGCGTCTTGTCGCCGATGGCGAAGGCCCGGTCACGGCCGGATGGCTACGCCCTGTGGTCCTGCTGCCGGTCGCGGTCGCGACGCGGATGCCCGCGGACCTGATCGAGGCATTGCTCGCCCACGAACTGGCGCACGTCCGCAGGCACGACTACCTGGTCAACCTGCTCCAGGGCGCCGCCGAGGCGCTGCTGTTCTACCACCCGGTCGTCTGGTGGCTGTCGCAGCGGATCCGCGTCGAGCGCGAACTGGTTGCCGACGACCTGGCTGGCGCGGCCATCGGCGATCGCCGCCGGCTCGCGCTTGCGCTGTCCGAACTCGACCGCCACGGAAGTGGCCGGTCGCCCACCCCACGACCCCACTACGCGCCCGCCGCGCACGGAGGCCACCTCATGTCCCGCATCACGCAACTTGTTTCGCCCCAGCGCCGCGCCCCGGTCGGCAGTGCCGCCCTGCCCCTGATCGGCCTCGTGCTTGCCGGCGCGGCGTTCATTGCCCACGCCCGGATGACGCCCGAGGCACCGCCGCCGTCCGCGCAGTCCACGCCCGCAC
>CAMPJU010000266.1 GCA_946886995.1 uncultured Lysobacteraceae bacterium | reverse complement strand
CTTCATCGCGGGATGTCCGCGTTCCAGAGGTGAGTGCAGGCACAAGGCCGAACTTTCACTCTGCCAGTCCCTCTGAGTGTGATCACGCAAACCGATGGTCCTGTTTTCAAGATCGCTGATGGTCGCTGATGGTCGCTGTTGACACGCTGAGGCCGCCCGAGCGTGAGCGGCGCCGACGGCGTTGTGGATTTCGGTCGCCGGATCAGAATGGCTCGTCGTCATCCACGGCTGGGCGTTGCGGCGGCGGTGTGTAGTGGTGGTGCTGGCGGTCTTCGTAGTAGCGCCAGATCTGCGTGCAGTACTGCTGCTCGAACAGGTGCAGCCAGTTCTCGAGGGCGCGGTGGATGTGGATCACCGCTTCGTCGGTGAGCGGAGGCGTCGTCACGGCGGCGAAGCGGTCGTCGCCATGATTCTTTCGGCGAGCGCGTTTCATCGCGCAGCGCCGGCGCGGCGGCGCGAGGTGCGCTCGGGTTGCGCGAACACCTGCAGATAGAGTTTCTCGTCGAGTTGCGGCAGTTCCTGCTGCGCGGCGGCGGCGAGCAATTCGGCGGCGAGGCTGGTGAGGATGCGGTAGTTGCCGGCAGCGTGGTCGCACAGGGTGTGGCGGAGTTCCGGGGTCATCAGGCTGGCGTTGCCGGCCTCGCTGAGCAGGTGCTCGAGGCAGGCGGCGAGTTCGTCGCGGGTGGCGGCCTCGGTAGCGAGCCGGGTGCGGATGCGCGAGCCGAGCGGGATGAGTTCCTCGCGGCGCAGGCTGTCGACCAGGCGCTGGTCGCCGGCGAGCACGACGCACAGCAGCGGTTGGGAGTCGAAGCGGGCGCTGGCGAGCAGGCGCAGTTCGCTGAGCACGGCGGTGCTCATTTCCTGGGCTTCGTCGATCAGCAGCAGCGGGCGTCGACGGGTGGTTTCGAGATGGGCGATCCAACGTTCGCGCAGCGCCTTGAAGCCGCCCCAGCGGTTGTGCGGGCGCAGCGGCACGGCGAACAGGTCGCCGAGTTCGCGGTAGAAGTCGGCGAGATTGCTTTGCGGATGGGCGATGGCGCCGACGCTGATGTCGGGCAGCCGTGCCAGCCGCTCGGCGAGCAGACGCAGGACGACACTCTTGCCGGTGCCGGGGTCGCCGTGGATCAGGGCGAAACCGCCCTCGCGGATCTGCGCATGCTCGATACGCCAGCAGAACTGCTCGACGCGCGGCGGCACAAACAGCGCCGCGGTCGGCACGTCGGGCGAGAACGGATTGAACTTGAGCCCGTAGAGGGCGAGCAGTGTCTGGTTCATGCGGGTTCCTGATGGGGGCTGGTCAGATAGGCCGGCGGCAGGCCGGTGGCGGCGTAATCGGCGAGCATTCGCTGCAGCAGCGGGGCGATGCCGGTGGGCGGCAGCGGCGTCAGGTCAGGGCCGATGGCGGTCAGCGCCCGGCGCTGGCCGTCGGCATTGGCCGACTTGTCGAGTGGCTTGATCGGGCACAGCACGGTGCCGCTGCGCGGTTCCACCAGATCGACCCGGCTCAAGTCCCAGCGGGCGTAGCGCAGATGGACATCCGCGAGATGGCGGTAGCGCGACGGGATCTCGAAGCGGGTACCGTCGAGGCTGATGGTGCCGTCGGCACGGCGTTGCCGGCGACGGACCTCGAGCCGGAATGCCGCCGTCAGCAGCGTGGGGTCGGGCGGCGCCCGGCTGACTGTGGGGCCGGCCAGATAACGGGCCAGCGGGGTCGCGTTGATTTCGGAATGGACGCTGCGGTGATATTCCTGCTCGACCCAGGCCTGGGTGGCGAGATTGAGCTGGTCGAGGGTGAGCGCCTGCTCGCCCTCCAGCATCGCCATCAGGCGGCCCTCGACCCTGCCCCAGAAGGCCTCCTGCTTGGCGTTCTGGTAAGGGCTGTACGGCAAGGTGAGTTGGTGCACGATGCCGATTCGGGCGAGGCCGGCGGCGACCTCCTCGGCGATCATCGCGGATCCGTTGTCGGTCATCAGCGCTCGCGGCAGGCCGCGTTTCATGACTGCCTGTGACAGGCCATGCACCAGGCTCTCGGCGGTCTCAGCCAGATACCACTGCAGATGGCAGACCAGTCGTGAGCGGTCGTCAATGACGCCCAGCAGCTGCGGTTTGACCCAGACACCGGCGCGGGTCAGCACCGCTCGCGAGGCCTCGTGGAAATCCAGATGCCAGAGTGCGCCGACGTGGTCGACCTCGAAGCTGCGCACCTCCAACTGCTCAAGCCGATCGCGGGCGGCGATGGCGCCGTCGGTGGCCCGCTTGGGACGCGCCCGGCGGAACATGCCCTGGGCCTTGAGGTAGCGGCGAATGGTCGGATACGACGGCAGCACGGCGTCGTTGCCGAGCGCGCAGCGGAGGTTGTCAACGTGCAACTGCACCGACCAGCCGGAATGCTGCCGGTACTGCGCGACGAGTGCCTCGATGACCGCGGGCGTCATGCTGGGGAACTGCCCGATATCGGCGCGCACGCGCTGGCGCAGGATGGCGACCGGGTCATCCGCACGGCGGGCGGCGTAGTACCAGCGCTCAATGGTGGAAACGCCGAAGTGCACGTCGAGGCCATCCGGATCGCGCCAGGTCTTGCGGGAGAGCTCGATCAGGGTGGCGCGCAACTGGCCCGGTCCCGGCGGTGCGGCCAGCAGCGGGCCGATGATCGAAAAGCGCAGCCGCGCCCAGCGATCGCGGGGTGGCGAAACGGGGGTGGAACCCAAAGGCAGTC
>CAMPJU010000265.1 GCA_946886995.1 uncultured Lysobacteraceae bacterium | reverse complement strand
GGGCTGGTGCCGCGGCTGGGCGACTTCCTGGCAGCGCATCCGCAGATCGAACTGAACCTGCTTTCCTCCGAACGCCTGGTCGATTTCGATCGCGACCAGGAGGTCGATGCCGCGCTGCGCATGGGGCGCGGCCAGTGGCCCGGGGTGGAGGTCGAACACCTGCTCGACGAGCGGCTGGCGCCGGTCGCGAGCCCGGCGCTGATCGCGCGGCTGGGCCGGCCGACCGACGCGAACCTGCACGAGTGGCCACTGCTCGGCGAGCGTGGCGGGAACTGGGCGCGCTGGTTCGCGCACGTGGGCGGACGCGAGCCGACGCGCTACGTCGCGTCGATCGACGACATCGAGTCGCTGCAGCGCGCGGCCGTCGACGGCATGGGCATCGCGCTGGGGCGCATGGTGCGGTCGTCGGCGCTGGTCAACGCCGGCCAGCTGGTGGTGCTCAGCGAGCGGCGGCTGCGCAGCGACTTCGAGCATTACCTCGTCTATCCACCGCGCACCGCCGGCCACCCCGGGTTCGAGACGTTCCGCGCCTGGTTGCATGCCCAGGCCGCCGCCAGCCAGTCACCCGCCACGCCCGACTAGCGCTCGATCCGCCAGTTGACCGTCGCTCGGTTCTCCACGGTGCTGGACTCGACCTCGATGTCGAAGCCGTGGTCGAGCAGGTACTTCAGGGTCAGCACCTGGCCGGTGCCGAGCAGCGACACGCCGTAGCTGACGTAGAGGCGCGGCGACAGGTACTTGCCGATCCCGAAGACGCTGCCGCCGAGCGCACGCGACTGCAGCACGCCCGCGTCGTCCAGGCCGATGCTGGCCGCGAGTTGCGAGGCGAGCAGCGTGCCGCCTGCGGACAGCGCGGCGCTGGCGGCGCTGAGGCTCTCGCGTTCGCCGCGGCTGGTGGTCGACAGTGGCCGGCCGAGCGCGAGGTAGGCCAGCGCCTCGGACTGGCTGGTCGCCGGGTTCGACCAGACCGTCGCGCGCGGGGCGCTGGCGCGGCCGCGCACGTCGACGCCGGCGGTGACGTTGCCGAGGTCGCGCTCGGCGCGCACGTCGAGCACCGGGTCCGCCACCGGATCGTCCGACCACGACAGCCGGCCGCGCGTGATCTCCAGCTCCTGGCCATATGCGGAATAACTGCCCGATGCGAGCAGGGTGCCACTGGCGCGCATCTCGCTGCCCGGTTCCTGTTGCACGCGCAGGCGACCGTCGAGGCTGCCATCGAGACCGAACCCGCTCAACGCGACGTCGTCGCCCAGGATCACCGTGATGTCGAGGGCGAGTGCCAGCGGCGCGCTGTTGTCGGTGGGGTCCACGGGGTCGAGCACCACCACGTCCGGCGACGGGGAGATGCCGCGGTCCAGCCGCTCCAGGTCGATCCGCGCCTCCGGTACCTCGACGGTGCCGGTCACGGTCACCGGTTCCTCCGCCGCGACCCGCACGGTGATGTCGGGGCTGGCGACGGCATGCAGGTCTCGCGTGTCGGACACCAGCACGTCCCGGCCGGTGACGTGCAGCGCCAACGGAGCATCGCCGCCGCGCCACCCCAGGGTGCCGTCCACGCGCAGGGTTCCCGTGGCTGGCGCGCCCGTCGGCCCCGTCCGCACCTGGCCATCGATCCGTGCGGCGCCGTCGGCCCGTGCGGCGAGCACGAACTCGCCGCCGCTGAGCTCGATCGCGAGCGCGGGCAGCTCGGCAGCGAAGTCGTGCAGCGCGGCCTGCCCCTCGAGCACCGGCGTGCCGCGCGTGCCCGACAGCCCGATGCGCGCCTGCAGCCGCCCCGTGGGTTCGACCAGGTCGGGCGAGAACAGCTCCATCCAGGTGAGCGCGTCGGTCTCGAGCGTGAGCGCACCGTCCAGCGGCGACGACGCCGACCAGCCGGTCGCCACCCGCGCCGACAGCGGGTCGCCCTCGAACAGGCTGGCGTCGAGCGTGGCCTCCAGGCGCGAGGCGTCGAACTCCGCGTGCAGCCGGAGGTCCTCGTAGTTGAGCGTCTCGCGCCGCGCACGCTCGCTGAACTTCAGGCCGCCGGTGGGCGAGGTGACGTCGATGGTGCCCGCGAACCCGGCGCCGGCCGGGCGGACGCGTGCGTCGATCGTGGCGACGCCGCGGAACAGCCAGTCGCGGCCGTCGTCGCGCTCGGGCAGGTAGGGCGCCAGCAGCGCGAGCGGCAATGCGTTGCCGGTCACGGTGGCGCCATTGCGCGGCCAGTCGGCGGTCGCGCACAAGGCGCCCTCGCCCGACGACAGGCAGGCTTGCTCCAGCGTCGCGCGGCCGGGCTGCCAGGCGAAGTCCGCGGGTGCGCGGAGCGCCCAGGCAGGGCCGCGTTCGGGGGCCAGCCGCAAGCTGGCGAGCGTGCCCTGCCACCGCGCGCCGCGACGGCCGACATTGCCGGCGAGCGCGACGGTGCCGATGCCCTCGCCCGTCGCGTCGGCCTCCACGTCCAGCCCGGACCAGCTGCCGCGGGCATCGGCGCGCAGCGTGTCGAGCGCGAAGCCTCCGAACGCGACGTCGGACGCGCGCAATGCCAGCGCCCCGCTGTCGCCGGCGGTCGGCACCGTGCCCTGCACCGACAGCGTGGCCGCCGCGATCCCCGCAACGCCGACGTCGCTGCCGGTCAGGTCCGCGGTGATCCCCGGCGCCGCGCGCGGACCACGCAGCCGCAGGTCGCCGCGCAACGTTCCCGTGGCGACGGGCAGCAGGTCGGCGAGGTGCAGCGGCGACAGCCG
>CAMPJU010000264.1 GCA_946886995.1 uncultured Lysobacteraceae bacterium | reverse complement strand
GCGTCCTGGTACACCCTGCTGCGTCGCGACGACGCCGGCGAGCTGGTGACGGTGCCCTACCACGTCGCCTACGCGGAGGACCTGGAGCGCGCCGCGGCCCTGCTGCGCGAAGCGGCGGACCTCAGCGAACACGAAGGCTTCGCCGACTACCTGCGGATGCGCGCCGACGCGCTGCTCACCGATGAGTTCCAGCCCAGCGACATGGCCTGGATGGACCTGCGGGGCAATCCCGTCGACGTGGTGATCGGGCCGATCGAGAGCTACGAGGACCAGCTGTTCGGGTCCAAGACGGCGTACGAGGGACTGGTCCTGATCAAGGACATGGAATGGAGCGAACGCCTGGCGCGCTTTGCGCAGTTCCTGCCCGAACTCCAGCGCGGCCTGCCGGTGCCGGACCAGTACAAGGCGCAGATGCCGGGCTCGAACGCGGACCTCAATGCCTACACGGTCGTGTACTACGGCGGCAACGCCAACGTCGGCGCCAAGACCATCGCCATCAACCTGCCCAACGACGAGGAGGTGCAGCTGGCCAAGGGCACGCGGCGGCTGCAGCTCGAGAACGTGATGCGCGCGAAGTTCGACAAGATCATGCTGCCCATCGCGAAGGAACTCATCGCGGAGGACCAGCTGGACAACGTGACGTTCGATGCGTTCTTCCAGAACACGATGTTCCACGAGGTCGCACACGGCCTGGGCATCAAGAACACCCTGGATGGCGAGGGCACGGTGACCGAGGCGCTGCAGGACTATGCGTCCAGCTTCGAGGAGGGCAAGGCCGACGTCCTCGGCCTGTACATGATCGATTCGCTCGCGCAGAAGGGCGAGATGGACGCCAACAAGCTCGAGGACAACTACGTCACCTTCCTCGCCGGCATCCTGCGCTCGGTGCGCTTCGGCGGCACCGACGCGCACGCCCAGGCCAACATGCTGCGCTTCAATTACTTCGCCGACCGCGGGGCGTTCGTGCGCGACCCCGACACCGGCCGGTACCGGGTCGACGTGGACGCGATGCGCGAGGCCGCCGACCAGCTGGCCGCCACGCTGCTGACGATCCAGGGCGACGGCGACTACGACGACGCCAAGCGCATGACCGACAAGCTCGGCGTGATCGAGCCGGAGCTGGCGGCCGACCTGGAGCGGCTCCAGGATGCCGGCATCCCGATCGACATCCGCTTCGAGCAGGGACTGGACGTGCTGGGGCTGGAGGAATTCGCCAGCGAGGACGGCGCGACGCGCTGATCCGCCTCACGTGGTGTCGACCGGGCGCCATCGCAGCATGGCGCCATGGCGATCCGCATCGGCATCTCGGGCTGGCGCTACGCCCCGTGGCGCGGCGTGTTCTACCCGGACGACCTGCCGCAGAAGCGCGAGCTGGAGTACGCCTCGCGCCAGTTCCCCTCGATCGAACTGAACGGTTCGTTCTATTCGCTGCAATCGCCGGCAAGCTGGAAGGCCTGGCATGACGCGACGCCACGCGACTTCCGCTTCGCGGTCAAGGGCCCCCGCTACCTGACGCACATCCGGCGGCTGCGCGACATCGGGAAGCCGCTGGGGAATTTCATGGCGTCCGGGCTCCTGCAGCTGGGCGCGAAGCTCGGGCCGTTCCTGTGGCAGTTCCCGCCGAACATGAAATACGACCGCGCCCTGTTCGACGACTTCCTGGCGATGCTGCCGCGCGACACCGATGCCGCGTCGGCGCTTGCACGCAAACGGGACCGGACCCTCATGCGCGGGCGCAGCGTGTTGAAGGCCGACCGCAACCGCCGCCTCCGGCACGCCGTCGAGATCCGGCACGAAAGCTTCCGGTGCGACGGATTCATCGACCTGCTGCGCACGCACGACGTTGCGCTGGTGGTCGCGGACACCGCGGGGAAGTGGCCGCTGCTCGAGGACGTCACCGCGGGATTCATGTACCTGCGGCTGCACGGCGACGCCGAGCTGTACGTCAGCGGTTACGGCGACGCGGCGCTGGCCGACTGGGCCGCGCGCATCCGGGCCTGGGCCGGTGGCGCGGAGCCCGCGGACGCACGCAGGGCGGCGGACCGGACGGCACCCGCGCGCAAGAGTCGCGACGTGTACGCCTATTTCGACAACGACGTGAAGGTGCGCGCCCCGTTCGACGCGCGTGCGCTGATGCAACGACTGGGGCTGGCCGACGCGTTGTCCGCGGACCCGGAGCGCCTGGCGCGCGCCGCGTCCGGACAGGCCCGCACCGGCTGGCCCGGGATCCGCCGCGCGCGGGCGCCGCGCCGGCGGTGACCGCCGGAACGGTCAGTTCGCCTCGGAGATCTCGATCCCGTCCAGGCCCTGCGCCAGCGAATGCGCGTCGCCGCCCTGCGCCAGCTTGATGCGCAGGCGCACCTCGTTGGCGGAGTCGGCATGGCGCAGCGCGTCCTCGTAGCTGATCTCGCCGGCCTGGTAGAGCGTGAACAGGCTCTGGTCGAAGGTCTGCATGCCGAGGTTGGTCGACTCCTTCATCACTTCCTTGAGCTTGTGGATCTCGCCGTCGCGGATGTAGTCCTGCACCAGCGGCGTGCCGAGCAGGATCTCCATCGCCACGCGGCGGCCCTTGCCGTCGGGCGTCGGGATCAGCTGTTGCGCGACCACGCCCTTGATGTTGAGCGAGAGGTCCATCAGCAGCTGGCCGCGGCGGTCCTCGGGGAAGAAGTTGATGATGCGGTCCATCGCCTGGTTGGCGTTGTTGGCATGCAGCGTGCACAGCACCAGGT
>CAMPJU010000263.1 GCA_946886995.1 uncultured Lysobacteraceae bacterium | reverse complement strand
TACGTACTGCTGCTTCTGGTCTTCCGTGCCGTGGGTCAGGATGCCGTTGCAGAACAGCGAGTTGTTGACGGACATGATGGTGGAGTGCGCGGCGTCGGCGGCGGCGATCTCGATCATCGCCAGCACGTAGGCGATCGGGTCCATCCCTGCGCCGCCGTACGCGACGGGCACCTCGATCCCCATCAGCCCGTTCTCGCCGAGGAGCCGGATGTTGTCGAGCGGGAACTCGCCGCTGCGGTCGAACTGCTCGGCGCTCGGCGCGATCTTCTCCTGCGCGATGCGGCGGGCCACGTCCTGGAGCATCAACTGCTCTTCGGTGAAGCTGAAATCCACGTCCATTCCCTGCAGGTGAGACAAGACCTGCAATTGTACCGGCGCGCGCCGAGACTTGACCCCGCGCAGAGGTGGCGCGACACTCTATCTCTATATCGCGATATCGAGATAGATGATGGACCTCGAGGGTTGGTCGACCCGGCTGAAGGTGTTCGCGGACGCGACCCGCGTGCGCCTGCTCGCCTTGCTGGAACGCGAGGAGCTGACCGTCGCCGAGCTGTCCGCCATCACCCGGCTGGCACAGCCGCGGGTCTCCACGCACCTGTCGAAACTGAAGGAGGCCGGGCTTGTCCGCGACCGGCGCTCGGGCGTGTCTGCTTACTACCGCTTCGACCACGACGCGCTGGACCCGGCGCAGCAGGCGTTGTGGCAGGCGGTCGGCGGCGGCAGCGACGATCCGCTGCTGCGGCAGGATGCCGAGCGGGTGCCGGCGGTGCTGGCGATGCGCGCCGCCGACCAGAACTGGGCGGATTCGGTCGCCGGCGACATGGAGCGCCACTACTCGCCCGGGCGCACCTGGGAGGCCCTGGCGCGCACCGCACTGCCGCTGCTCGAGCCCGGCGACGTGCTCGACATCGCGTCCGGGGATGGCGTGCTCGCCGAGTTGCTGGCCCCGCACGCGGGACGCTACGTCTGCATCGACGCCAGCGCGCGGGTGGTCGCCGCGGCTGCGGAACGCCTGCGCCCCTTCGCGAATGTCGAGGTCCGGGAGGGGGACATGCATGCCCTGCCCCTGCCCGACGCCGGCTTCGACCTGGTGGTCCTGATGCACGCACTGACGTACGCCGGCAAGCCGGCGCAGGCCGTGGCCGAGGCCGCGCGGGTGCTGCGGCCGGGTGGCCAGTTGCTGCTGTCGAGCCTCGCGAAGCACGAGCATCGCGCGGTGGTGGACGCCTATGGCCACGTCAATCTCGGCTTCAGCGAACGCGAACTCCGCCGTTTCCTGGACCGGGCCGGCCTGGAGACGGGCTCCAGCGAGACCGTCACCCGGGAGAAACGTCCACCGCATTTCGAGGTGATTTCGATGATCGCGCGGAAACCCCGTCGATGAACACGCTGCCCTGGCTGGATGCGGGACGCGTCGCGAAACTGGAGGCTGCGCTGGCCGAGCGCATCCTGGTGATCGACGGCGCGATGGGCACCATGATCCAGCGCCACGAGTTGCAGGAAGCCGATTACCGGGGCGAGCGGTTCGCCGCCGGGTATGACGCGGCGTTCGCCGCGGACGGGCATGCGCACGGCGCCGGCTGCGGCTGCGATGGCCGCGACCAGCGCGGCAACAACGACCTGCTCACCCTGACCCGGCCCGACCTGGTGCGCGACATCCATGCCGCCTACCTGGCGGCCGGCGCGGACCTGGTCGAGACCAACACCTTCAACTCGACGAGCGTGTCACTGGCCGACTACGGCTTGCAGCACCTGGTCGGCGAACTCAACCGCGAGGCAGCCCGGCTGGCGCGGCAGGCCTGCGACGAGGCCGAGGCTGGTGCACCCGCCACGCCCCGCTTCGTCATCGGCGTGCTCGGCCCCACCAGTCGTACCGCCTCGCTCAGCCCGGACGTCAACCGTCCGGGATTTCGCGCCGTCTCGTTCGACCAGTTGCGCGACGCCTACCGCGAGGCGGCCGACGGGCTGGTCGACGGCGGGGCCGATGTGCTCATGGTCGAGACGGTGTTCGACACGCTCAACGCGAAGGCCGCCCTGTTCGCGATCGGCGATGCATTCGAGGCGCGCGGCGCACGCCTGCCGGTGATGGTGTCCGGCACGATCACCGATGCCTCGGGCCGCACGCTGTCGGGGCAGACCGCCGAGGCGTTCTGGTACTCGGTGCGCCATGCGTCGCCGCTGGCGATCGGCCTGAACTGCGCGCTCGGCGCGAAGGACCTGCGCGCGCACGTGGACGTGCTGTCGCGGGTGGCCGACGCCTTCGTCAGTACCCACCCCAATGCCGGCTTGCCGAATGCGTTCGGCGGCTACGACGAAACGCCGGACGACATGGCCGCGACGCTCCGCGAATTCGCGGAGGCCGGGCTGCTCAACCTCGTCGGGGGCTGCTGCGGCACGTCGCCGGAGCACATCGCAGCGATCGCCGAAGCTGTCCGCGGGCTGCCGCCACGCCAGGTCCCACGCCTCGAGGACGTCACGTGACCATCGCCACCCTCCCCCGGCAGACCCGTCTCAGCGGCCTGGAGCCGCTGCAGATCACGCCCCAGTCGAACTTCATCAACGTCGGCGAGCGCACCAACGTCACCGGTTCGAAGCAGTTCAAGAAGCTGATCCTGGACAACCGCCTGGACGAGGCCGTCGCGGTGGCGCGGCAACAGGTGGAGAACGGCGCGCAGGTGCTCGACGTCAACATGGACGAGGGCATGCTGGACTCGGAAGCGGCGATGGTGGAGTTCCTGCACCTGATCGCCGCCGAGCCCGACATCGCCCGCGTG
>CAMPJU010000262.1 GCA_946886995.1 uncultured Lysobacteraceae bacterium | reverse complement strand
TGCCGAGCAAGACCGAGATGCCGGACCTGATCGTCGACATCTCGCAGACGGCGCTGGCCACGGGCATCTCCAACGAGCTGTTCCAGCCCGGGGTGGAAACGCCGAAGGAGTTCTACGCCGAGAAGCCGATCGCGCTGCGGATGGTGGGTACCTACCACCAGTTCGGGGCGTTCGTGAGCGGCGTCGCGTCGTTGCCACGGGTCGTGATCATGACGATGCACGACATTTCGCTGCGGCCGCGCGACGGCGGCAGCCTCGCGCCGAACAGTCCCCTCGTGCTGTCCGGCACGGTGAAGACCTACCGCTACCTCGACGAAGGCGAGCTCGCGGAAGGCGACGCGGCGACTGCCGGGGAGGCGCCGCAATGAACCGCACGACGATGCAGTCCCTGCGCACGCTCGCACTGCTGGCGACCCTCCTGCTGGCGACCGCCTGCGGCCGGGGCGTGACCAGCGGACCGAATGATCCATCCAACCTCGAGCAGTGGACCGCCGAAGTGCGCGCGCGCCCGGCGCCGCCGCTGGAGCCGCTGCCGGTGATGCAGCAGTTCGAGACCTTCGAATACGCCGCGCAGGACATGCGCGACCCGTTCAGCAATGCCTTCACCGACGAGGCCGGCGGTACCGGCCCGCGGCCCGACCCGAACCGCCCGCGACAGGCGCTCGAGCAGTTCCCGCTCGACAGCCTGCAGATGGTCGGCACGCTCGGCACGGGCAGCAGCATGCAGGCCCTGGTCATGGCGCCGGACAAGGTCACCTACCGGGTGCGTCCGGGCGTCTACCTGGGGCAGAGCGACGGACAGGTGGTGTCCGTCCACGAGGACCGGATCGAACTGGTCGAACTGGTACCCGATGGCGCGGGCGGGTGGCTCGAGCGCCCGGCTTCCATCGCCATCGAAGAATGAATTCCCTGGGGGATAGCACGATGACCGTCAACAACGCCAAATGCCCGCGGTTCGCCGCGTCGCCCCGCCGGGCCGGCGCCATCGGCCTCGCGCTGGGGCTGCTCGCCGCCCTCGGCGGCGTGCATGCCGCACCCGCGTCGGCCGTGGCCGTGGGCCTTGCCCAGGCCGTCCCGGTCTCGCCGATGGATCCGGCCAAGCAGCTGCCGGGCGCCATCGAGGTGGCGGACATCGACTTCAACCGTGGCGAGGGTGGCGCCGGCCGCCTGACCGTCCGCTTCGACCAGCCGGGTGCGATGGCCGACCTGCAGAACGAGGCGTCGCGCATCGTGATCCTGGTGCCCAACGCGTCGGTGCCCGCGTCGCTGGAGCGGCCGCTGGACGTCGGCGATTTCGCCACGCCGGTGTCTGCCATCCATGCGCGCGATGGCGCTGGCGGCACGACCATCGTGCTCGACACCAACGGTGGCTACGAGTCCATGGCCTACCAGAGCGGCAACCAGTACATCGTCGAGGTCCTGCCGCGGGCCGCGCCGCAGCCGTCGGTGGCCGCCGCCGAAGCACGGCTGGGCGATGGCGTCGCGCTGGCCGGCGAGCGGACCTACACCGGCCAGCCGGTGACGTTCAACTTCCAGGACGTGCCGGTGCGCACGGTGCTGCAGCTGATCGCCGAGGAATCGAACCTCAACATCGTGGTGTCCGACACCGTGTCGGGCAACGTCACGCTGCGCCTGATCAACGTGCCGTGGGACCAGGCGCTGGACATCGTGCTGCGGGCCAAGGGGCTGGACAAGCGCCGCAGCGGCAACGTGGTGTGGGTGGCGCCGCAGGCCGAGATCGCGTCCTACGAGCAGAACATCCAGGACGCGCGGATGGCGATCGAGAACAGCGCGGAACTCCAGACCGAATTCCTCCCGGTCAACTATGCCAACGCCGAGGAAATCGCGCGGCTGCTGACCGAGACCGCCGGCGGCAATGCGGGCGGCGGCGAAGGTGCCGGCGGGCAGGGCGCCAACGGGTTCCTGTCGCCGCGCGGCAGCATCAGTGCCGATGCACGCACCAACACGCTGCTGGTGATCGACATCCCCGAACGCCTGGCCGAGATCCGCAACCTGGTCATGCAGCTCGACAAGCCGGTCGACCAGGTGCTGATCGAGGCGCGGATCGTGATCGCGACCGAGTCGTTCGCCCGTGAACTGGGCGCGCGGTTCGGCATCAGCGGGTCGGATGGCAGCTACAACGACCAGAGCTCGGTCGGCGTGGGCGGCAGCCTGGCCGATTCCGGCGCGAACGCCCAGGGTCGTGCAGACGCGATCGCCGATGGCGATCCGTCCGGCCGCCACCTCATCAGCAACAGCGGCCTCAACGTGAACCTGCCTGCCGCGTTCAGCAACGCCGGCTCGCTGGCGCTGTCGATCCTCAACGCCGGCTACATGCTCGACATCGAGCTGTCCGCGCTGCAGCAGGAAGGGCGCGGCGAAGTGATCTCCAACCCGCGGATCGTCACCTCCAACCAGAAGGAGGCGATCATCAAGCAGGGCCAGGAAGTGGGTTACGTCACCATCTCGCCGAGCCAGGGCGCGGGTGCGATCCCGATTCCCAACGTCCAGTTCAAGGACGTGCTGCTCGAGCTCGCCGTCACCCCGACGATCACGCACGACGGCCGGGTGTTCATGAACCTGGCGGTCAAGAAGGACGAGGTCGAAGGGTTCGTCGACACGTCGATCGGCGACGTGCCGACCATCAGCACCCGCGAGGTCACCACCGCGGTGCTGGTCGAGGACGGGCAGACCGTCGTGATCGGCGGCGTCTACGAGTTCCGCGATCGCGAGGACGTGTCCAAGGTGCCGTTCCTGGGCGACCTGCCCTTCATCGGCAACC
>CAMPJU010000261.1 GCA_946886995.1 uncultured Lysobacteraceae bacterium | reverse complement strand
ACCAGATGGTGACGGTGATGCGCGGCGGCGAGGAAGTGAAGCTGTCCAAGCGCGCGGGCAGCTACCTCACCCTGCGCGACCTGATCGAGGAGGCCGGGCGCGATGCGACCCGCTGGTTCCTGGTCGCGCGCAAGCCGGACTCGCAGCTCACCTTCGACATCGACCTGGCCCGCAGCCAGAGCAACGACAACCCCGTGTTCTACGTGCAGTACGCCCACGCCCGCGTGTGCAGCCTGCTGCGCCAGGCGAAGGAGAAGGGCTTCGCGCCCGACTTCGCCAACGGCACGGCGAACCTGCACCGGCTGGACGACGACACGAGCCTGGCGCTGATGGTCGAGGTGGCGCGCTACCCGGAAGTCGTGGAGGCGGCGGGCGAGGCGCTCGAGCCGCACGCCATCGCGCAGTATTTGCGCGAGCTGGCCTATGCTTTCCACACCTGCTACCACGCACAGCCGATCCTGGTGGACGACGCCGACGTGCGCGACGCGCGCTTGGCGCTGAGCGTGGCCACGCGGCAGGTGCTCGCAAACGGATTGGGGCTGCTCGGCGTGGGCGCCCCGGAGACGATGTAGATGTCGGGACGGCGAGGCAGGTCACAGGCAAGGCGCAAGGGTGGCAACGGGGTGCCCGGCTGGGCGTGGCTGGTCATCGGCCTGCTGCTGGGCGCCGGCGCGCTCTGGGCGGGCTCCGCGTTCCTCGATGGCGATTCCGACTTCCTGCGACCGAGACCGAATCCGGATGCGCGGCCGCCCGACGCCGCCGTGGACGATCCGATCGTCTCCGAGGACGCCGGCACGCGCTTCGACTTCTACACGCTGCTGCCGGGCGATGGTGTCGCGCTGACGGACGAGGAACTGGCCGCCAGCGCGCGCGCGGAAGCGGATGCCGCGGCCGCCAGGGAAAACGCGCCGGAGGACGACGCCCGGCATCCCGACGCCGCCGACCTCGCGGACCCGCCGGCCACGGACGATGCCGCCGCCCGCGAACCGGCCATTGCGGCCGGTGACGGCGCGCGTTACGTGTTGCAGGCAGGCGCCTTCGGGAACCCGGGCGACGCCGAAGCAGTGAAGGCGCGCATCGCGCTGCTCGGGCTCGGTGCGCGGGTCGAGTCGGCCGCCCTCGCGGATGGGCGCACGGTGTATCGCGTCCGCCTGGGGCCGTACGACAGCGCGGGTGCGCTGGCGGAGGCCAAGCGCAAGCTCGCGGGCGAAGGCCTGCCCAGCCTGGCGATCCGCGCGAACTGAGGGCGGGACTGGCGCAGGGTGGTTGGCGCGGCGCGGACCTTCGCGCACAATCGGCCGCTGACGCCGCCACCGGACTGCCCATGCCGTTCCATGTCAGCGCCGACCACGAGTACCGCCTCGTGCGCGTCACCTACGACGGCCCCACCACGATCGACCACCGGCTACGCGCACTCGCGCATGGCGAGGCGCTGCTGCGTGCGACCGGCTACCGGCGGATCCTGGTCGACCTGCGCGAGGCGGACAGTCCCGAAGAACCGCTCGACCGCAGCAATGCGTTCGCCACCCGGCTGTCGCAGTCGGAGGAAGTGCGCCGCTGCCAGCTCGCGTACCTGGTGCCACCGCACCAGCATGGCAACCGCCTGATCGAGACCATGGCCAGCGCGCGGCACCTCGACGTCGAGCGCTTCGAGCAGGTCGACGAAGCCCTGGCGTGGCTCAGTTGCGAGGCCACGCTGTCCGACGCCGACGCCGATACGGTCCTGGACTGAGCCGTGACCCGTACCGCCTTCATCACCGGCGCCAGTTCGGGCTTCGGTGCCGCCGCAGCGAAGCGCTTCCTCGCCGCCGGTTGGCGGGTGGTCGCCACCGGACGCCGTCGCGAGCGGCTGGAGGCACTGGCGACGGGCGAAGCCGCCGACCGGCTCCACGTTGCCGCGTTCGACATCCGCGACACCGACGCCATGGCCGCGGCGCTCGAGGCGTTGCCGCCGGCGTTCCACGGGATCGACCTGCTGCTCAACAACGCGGGGCTGGCCCAGGGCACGGCGCCCGCCCAGCGCGCGAGCCTGGACGACTGGCAGGTGATGATCGACACCAACGTCCGCGCCCTCGTGTCCCTCACGCACATGCTGTTGCCGAAGCTCATCGAACGGCGCGGCACCATCGTCAACGTCAGTTCGACGGCTGCCAGCTGGCCTTATCCGGGCGGCAACGTCTATGGCGGCACCAAGGCGTTCGTCAGCCAGTTCTCGCTCGGGCTGCGCGCGGACCTGCACGGCACGGGCGTGCGCGTGACGTCGCTGGAGCCCGGCATGGCGGAGACCGAGTTCATGCTGGTGCGCTCCCACGGCGACCAGGCCGCTTCGGACGCGCTGTACGCCGGGTCGAACCCGATGACTGCCGACGACATTGCCGACGCGATCTTCTGGATCGCCGGCCTGCCGCCGCACGTCAACGTCAACCGCCTCGAGTTGATGCCGACTTCGCAGTCGTTCGCGGGGTTCAACGTCGCCCGCGGGTGACCCGCAATCCGGGATTACCCCAACGGTTCGTCCGACAGGTAGGTGTAAGCGTTGAGCCCCGCCTCCAGGTCGGCAGCAAGACGCGACGCCTCGTCGGCCGGAAACCCGGCGGCCTCGATCCGGGCGCGATACGCGGCCCGCAGGTCGTCCAGCCCGTAGCCGACGTAGTCCAGCATCACGTCGGTGGTGTCGCCGCGGCGCTGCTGCTCGATCGCGAACCCGTCGCCCGTCGAACGCACCTCCACCGCGTCGGTGTCGCCGAACAGGTTGTGGATGTCGCCCAGGATCTCCTGGTAGGC
>CAMPJU010000260.1 GCA_946886995.1 uncultured Lysobacteraceae bacterium | reverse complement strand
CGCGCCTCGCGGGCGCGCTTGTAGCACTGGCCGATGGTGAACTCGAGGTCCTTGCTGAACATTCGGCTGTCGCCTCTCTGGCGTCTGTAGCGAAACAGTCACATGGGGCTGACGTTAAGCCTTTTCCATGGTGCACAGCAGGGGATGCTGGTTGAGCCTTGAGAATTCGTTCACCTGCGCCACTTTCGACTCTGCGACCTCGCGCGTGTAGACGCCGCATACGCCCCGGCCGCGCGTGTGCACGTGGAGCATGACCTGGGTCGCCTTCTCCAGGTTCATGGCGAAGAAGCGCACCAGGACCTCGACCACGAAGTCCATTGGCGTGTAGTCGTCGTTGAGCAGCAGCACCGAATACAGCGGCGGCCGCGCCACCTCGGGCTTGCCGGTCTCCACCAGGACGCCGTGGTCCCGTTCGTGCGCGTTCTTGCCATGTCCCGTCATGCGCCAATTATATGGACGGTTGTATGGACGGTCGTGCCGGGGGGCCGGACAATGGGCGCATGACCTATCGCGAAGGCAGGTACTGGCAGCCGGACGTGACCGTGGCCACCGTGGTCGTCTCCGGCGGGCGGCTGTTGATGGTGGAGGAGTCGGTGCGCGGACGGCTCGTGCTGAACCAGCCGGCCGGCCACCTGGAGCCGGACGAGTCGCTGTTGGACGCCGCCCTGCGCGAGACGCGCGAGGAAACCGGCTGGGACGTCCGGCTGACGGCGTTCGTCGGCGCGTACCAGTGGGCGGCGCCCGCGGGTGACGATGGCGACGGCCGGCACTACCTGCGGTTCGCCTTCGCGGCCACCCCGGTCCGGCACGATCCTGCGCGGCCGCTGGACGACGGCATCGCACGCACCCTCTGGATGACGCCGGACGAGTTGCGCGACGCGTCCGCGCGCCATCGCAGCCCGCTGGTCTGGGCGGTGGCGCGCGACCACCTGGGTGGCAGGCGCCAGCCGCTCGACCTGCTGCGGCACGTCCGGCACGGATGACGCCCGCGGACGTCATCGTCGGGATGTCGGGCGGCGTCGATTCCTCGGTCGCGGCATTGCTGCTGCGTGACGCCGGGGAACGGGTCGCCGGTCTGTTCATGGACAACTGGGCCGACGACGGCAGTGGCGACTGCCGCGCGGACGAGGACCGGCGCGACGCCGTGGCCGTGTGCGGGCGCCTGGGGCTGCCGCTGCACGTGCGCGACTTCAGCCGCGAGTACTGGGACGGGGTGTTTTCCCATTTCGTGGCCGAGTACGCCGCCGGCCGGACGCCGAACCCCGACGTGCTGTGCAATCGCGAGATCAAGTTCCGGCACTTCCTCGACGCGGCACGGGAGCTCGGTGCGGCGCGGATCGCCACCGGGCACTACGCGCGGACGGGTCGTGCGGAAGACGGTTCCTGGCAGTTGCTGCGGGCCGTCGATCCCGCCAAGGACCAGAGCTATTTCCTGCACCAGCTCGGCCAGGAGGCCCTGGCCGCGACCCTGTTTCCCCTGGGCGGGATGCACAAGGGCGAAGTGCGCGCGATGGCTGCCGCCAGGCAGCTGCCCACGGCGGGCAAGCGCGACTCGACGGGCATCTGCTTCATCGGCGAGCGCGACTTCCGGGAATTCCTGGGGCGCTATCTCCCGGCCCGCCCTGGCGAGATCCGCGACCCGGCGGGCCGCGTGCTCGGCGAGCATCCCGGCGTGTTCTTCTTCACCCTCGGCCAGCGCGGCGGCCTGCGCATCGGCGGCCGCAGCGGGCATGCGCCTGCGCCGTGGTACGTGGTGGCGAAGGATGTCGCGTCGAACGTGCTGACCGTTGACCAGGGGGTCGACAGCCCGTATCTCATGTCCACGATGCTCAGGTCCGGGCCTGCGCACTGGATCGCGGGGGCGCCGCCCGCGCCGGACCTGCGCTGCACCGCGCAGCATCGCTATCGCCAACACGAGGAATCCTGCGAAGTGACCGTGCAAGACGATGGCAGCCTGATGGTCCGTTTCGACCGACCCCAGCGAGCGGTGACGCCGGGCCAGTCGCTGGTGCTCTACGACGGCGAGGCATGTCTCGGTGGCGCGGTGATCGCGTCGACCGATGCACCGCTGGAAGGCGTGCCGCCCATGGCCGCCGGGGTGGCCGCATGAGCGCGATGGAGGATCGCGTGCTGGCGCTGGCCGGCCTGGCCCAGGCGTTGCGCCAGGTGCGGCGGATCGCGGACACCGGGCAGGCCGACTCGGACATCGTCGCGACCGCCCTGGACAGCGTGTTCCGGCTCGATGCCCCCTCCCCGACCGCGGTGTACGGGGACGTGGCGGCCCTGCGCCCGGGCCTGCGCGCCGTCCGGGACTACCTCGCCGGCAGTGGCGACGATCCGCTGCTGCCGAAACTGGCGCTGGCGGTGACGCAGCTCGAGCGCCGCTTCAGTCGCGACGAGGAGATGGCCGGACGGGTCGGCGACGGCATCCAGGCGCTGGCGCCCTCGGCCGAGCGGCTGGGCAGCGGACACCCCGAGGTGCTGGCGGCGCTCGGCAGCCTGTATGCCGATACGGTCAGCCACCTGCGCCCGCGCGTGCTGGTGCAAGGCAATCCGCACTACCTGGCGCAGCCCGGCGTCGTCGCGGAAATCCGCGCGGTGCTGCTGGCGTCACTGCGCTCGGCGGTCCTGTGGCGCCAGCTTGGCGGGAGCCCCTGGGACTTCCTCCTGCGCCGCCGGGAACTGGCGGAAGCGGTTCGCGCCAGGCTCGGATGACGCCCCCCGCGGACGTGGCGTGGTCGGTTTTCCCGGCCTGCGCACGTCGTTTCCGGCATAATTGAACGGCT
>CAMPJU010000259.1 GCA_946886995.1 uncultured Lysobacteraceae bacterium | reverse complement strand
CCGGCGACGACCGGCACCGGGCTGTGGCGGCGCACCTCGCGCAGTCGCGTGCCGGCGGCGCCGGTGTCCAGCCGGTCCGCGCCGGTGACGCCTGCGAAGCTGACGTAATAGAGGTAGCCCGCGGCGGTAGCACCAAGCACCGCCAGTCGCGCGTCGCTGGTGGTCGGCGCCGCCAGCAGGATCAGCGCCACGCCGGCGTCGGAGAACGCCGCACGCAGGTCCCCGGCTTCTTCCGGCGGCAGGTCGACCAGCAGCACGCCGTCGACGCCTGCCGCTGCCGCCTGTGCCGCGAAGGCGGCCGGTCCGCGGATCTCCACCGGGTTCAGGTAGCCCATCAGCACCACCGGGGTGTCGGCGTCGCGCTCGCGGAACGCGCGGACGCTGTCGAACGCGTGCGCCAGGTTGGCGCCGCGCGCGAGCGCCCGCTCGGAACTGCGCTGGATGACCGGACCGTCGGCCATCGGGTCGGAGAACGGCATGCCCAGCTCGATCACGTCGGCGCCGGCCGCGACCAGGGCGTGCATCACCGGGACCGTGGCTTCGAGCGACGGATCGCCCGCGGTCAGGAACGGCACCAGCGCCTTGCGGCCCGCGGCCGACAGCGCGGCGAACCGGGTATCGATGCGCTGGCTCACAGGCGCTCCGTGGGTTCCAGCGCGCCCGCCGCGGCCGGCGGTTCCGGCAGGGTTTCGCCGGTGCCGATCTCCCAGCGCCAGAACGCCCAGCCCAGCGCCGTGGCGACCGCCGCGCCCAGGGCGAGCCACAGCGCGCTGTCGCTGAGCCACGGCGAAATGACGCCCGCCACCAGCGAATGCAGCACCAGCCCCGTGAACGCCTGCAGCGACGAGGCCGAGCCGCGCTGGCGCGGATACATGTCCAGGATCGCCAGGGTCAGGATCGGGAACACCAGTGCGATGCCGAATGCGTTCAGCGCCATCGGTGCGACCGCCCAGGGCAGCATCGGGACATCCACGACCAGGTTGTAGGCGATGTTCAGCGCGGCGGCCGCGCCGCAGCACAGGAACCCGAGGTTCGCCAGCCGCGCCCCGCTGATCCGCCCGGCCGCGCGGCCGGACAGGAACGCGCCCAGCATCATTCCGCCGATGGTCGGCACGAAGAACCACGCGAAATCGGTCTCGCCCAGGCGCTCGCCGTCGAACCCGCGCAGCAGGTCGAGGACGAAAGCGGGTGCCGACGCGATGTAGAGGAACAGGGCGGCGAAGTTGAACGCACCCGCCGCGGCCAGGCGCTGGAAGCGCGCGTTGACCAGGATCCGGAAGTAGTCGCGCGCCATCGACTGCGGATGCAGCGCGACGCGGTCGTGCGGCGGATGGGTCTCCGGCAGCGCGAACCAGACCGCGGCCAGCAGCACCACCGAGAACAGCACCAGGAACCAGAAGATCATCGGCCACGCGCTCCAGCCGAGGATCCAGCCGCCGATGATCGGCGCGATCGCCGGCGCGATGCCGAAGATCATCGACACCTGGCTCATCAACCGCTGCGCGTCGTCGCCGTGCAGCACGTCGCGGATCACCGCGCGGCCCACGATGAGGCCCACGCCCGCGCTCAACCCCTGCAGCGCGCGGAACGCCAGCAACGTGGTCAGGTCGGGGGCCAGCGCGCAGCCCACCGAGGCCAGCGCGAACACCGAGAGGCCCGTCAGGATCACCCGCCGCCGGCCGATGGCGTCCGACAGCGGGCCGTGCACGATGCTCATCAACGCATACGCGATCAGGTACACGCTGATCGTCTGCTGCATCGCCACCTTGTCCGCGCCCAGCTGCGCACCGATCGCCGGGAACGCCGGGAAGATCGTGTCGATCGAGAACGGCCCGAACATGGCCAGGCCGCCCAGCAGGAAGGCCAGCCGACGGAAATTCGGTGAATGGGGCGGCGTCATCCGCACATTGTGACGGGTGGAGGGCATGATCCGGGTCATGACTTCGACCTTCGTGCTGCTCCTCGACTTCCTGGGCACGTTCGCGTTCGCGATCAGCGGCGCGCTGGTGGCGGTGCGGCACAGGCTGGACCTGTTCGGCGTCCTGGTGCTGTCGTTCGCCGCCGCCGCGGCCGGCGGCATCACCCGCGACGTGCTGCTCGGCGCCACGCCGCCGCTCGCGCTCGTGGACTGGCGCTACCTGGGCGTCTCCACCGTGGCCGGCCTGGTCACGTTCTATCGCCACGGGCAGGTGGAGCGGTTCCGCAACCCGGTGCAGGTCTCGGACGCGGCCGGGCTCGCCCTGTTCGCGGTCGTGGGCGCCAGCAAGGCGCTGGCGTCCGGCGTGGGGCCCGTGGGTGCGGTGCTGCTGGGCGTCCTGACCGGCGTGGGCGGGGGCATCGTCCGCGACGTGCTGGTCGCCCAGGTGCCGGCGGTGCTGCACCGGGAGCTGTACGCGGTCGCGGCGCTGGCCGGCGCCATCGTGTTCGTGGCAGGGCGCGAACTCGGCCTGGCGCAGGCGCCCGCGGCCATCGCGGGCGCGGCGCTGTGCTTCGGCGTCCGCTGGCTGGCCATCCGCCACGGCTGGCGCCTCCCCGTCGCCCCCCCATAAACAGGTTTCCCGCGGCCGCTTAACACATCCTTCACCGTATGGAGGAAGACCGGTGTCCTGCCATGGCCTTTGGGGAGGCTGATATGGGAGTCGAAGTCGGCGCGCGGAACGAAGAGGATCCAGAACAAGGGACCGTGGGACCCATGCTGATCGCCAATGCGGTCCACGCGGCATTGGGCGTGGTCTTGCTGGCGCTGGGCACGGCGATGCTGCTGGAGATCGCGATGCGCACCGGCGCTTCCCCCTGGCG
>CAMPJU010000258.1 GCA_946886995.1 uncultured Lysobacteraceae bacterium | reverse complement strand
GTCTCCACCGTCGCTGGCGGCTCGAAGGCGTTCCGGAGAAGGGACAAGGCCGGTGCGTCCGCCTCGGGATGACCGGCGTCCGCCATCGTGACTGGCGGTTCCGGCCGGGGTGCCTCATCGATCCATTCGGGTGGCGCTTCCGGGCGCACGGCGATCAACGCCAGCAATCCGAAACAACCCGCCAGCACCGCGATGGCCACGTTTCGACCGTGCGCCGCCTGCCCTTCGAGGCCGCTGGGCTGCCTACGCATGCGCAGCGAATGAGGGGGGACGGGCCCCTCGATGTCCTGCGCCGGGATGACGGAACCGCTGCTCGAGCCCAGCGCCTCGTCGTAGGCCCTTCGCGATTCCGGCTTCCGCAACTGCGTCCAGGCGCGATTCACGCGCCCCGCGAAGACGGTCTCCCAGTCGTCGCTTCCGCGGCGATCGGGGTGGAGCCAGTGCTGGAGCAACCGGTGGTGTTCCCGGGCCTGCGCCGGGGTCGCGTCGCGTTGCAGGCCGAGCACGCGATACGCATCGGCATTTTCATGGAACAGGACTTGCTGCAGATAGAAGCGCACCGCCTCAAGCACGACCGGCGCGGATTCACCGGTGATGCGCGAACCCGCGGCCAGCGCGTCCTCTGCGCCGGTGGCGATCCGCAGGAGGTGCCCCACTCCGTCGGGCAATGGCCTGCCGAGCAACGCGTTCCGGTGCGCCGGTGCGCGATATAGCCAGAGCGCGAGCTCCAGCGCCTCGGCGGCGGCGGCTGTCATCCTCTCCCGAGTCGCGGCTGTGCCGATCCGTAGGAGTAGTACGACTCGTAGTCGTATCCGTAACCCGTCGCCTTGGCGTCGTACTGCGTCAGCAGCGCGCCGATGACCCGTGCACGTGCCGCGAGCAGGCGCTTGAGCGCCACCTGCGCCGTGCCGACCTTGGTCTTGCCCGCCTGCACCACCAGCAACGTTCCGTTGGCGACATTGGAGAGGATTGGCGCATCGGCGATCCCGAGTACGGGCGGCCCGTCGATGATGACCTGGTCGTACTTCTCCGAAGCGATCGCGAGCAGCGACACCAGCCTGGAGCCGGACAGCAACTCCGCGGGATTGGGCGGCAACGGACCGGCCAGGATGACCTTGAGCAGGTCGTCCGCGCTGTCGATGATCACGTCGCTGGGCCCGCTGGACCCGGCCAGCAAGCTGCTGAGCCCATGCTCGGCACGCACCCCGAGCGCGCGGTGGAGCGACGGGTTGCGCAGGTCTCCCTCGATCAGCAACACACGCTTGCCCAGCTGGGTGAAGTTGCGCGCCAGCGTGAGTGCTGTCGTCGTCTTGCCTTCCGATGGCACCGGACTGGTGACAAGGAGCACCTTGGGCACCCCCTGGTCGGTGGAGAACTGCAGCGCGGTACGAACCGACCGGTAGGCCTCGGCGAATGCGGAGCGTGGATCGACGAAGGCCTCCTGCGGGGTCTGCTTGCCGAGCTTCGGGATGATGCCGAGCAGCGGCACCCGCAGGCGTTGCTCGACGTCGTCCGGCGCCTTGATGGTGTCGTCCAGGAACTCGAGCAGCACCGCGAGCAGCACGCCGAGCACCAGCCCGAGCAGCAGCCCGACCATCAGGTTCTTTGCGAGATCGGGCTTGAACCGGCCGGTCGGGACCTGTGCGCGGTCGACGATGTTGATGTTGTTGGCGTCCAGGTCACCGACGATGTCGATTTCCTTGTAGCGCTGCAGCAACGCGTCGTAGAGCTGGCGGTTGGTGTCGGCCTCGCGCTTGAGGATGTTGTACTGGATGCTGCGCTGGTCGACGGTCAGCGTCTTTTCCCGGAGCTCGTTGATCTTGGCCAGCAACAGGTCTTCCTGTGCCTTGGCGCCCGCGTATTCGGCCTGCATCGAGGCACCGATGGATGCGATTTCGCGGGCGATCAACTCTTCCAGCGCGTCGATCTGCCCCTGCAGTTGCTGCATCGCCGGGTATTCGGGCTTGAAGATCTGGGCCTGCTCCCTGTACTGGCCCAGCAGCGTCGCGCGTTGCTCCTGCAGCTTCGGGATCACCGTGTCGATCAGCATGTCCGCGGGGAGCGACGTGCCGCGAACATTGCGGGCCTGTGCGGCGCGCGCCTCGGCGCGGATCCGCGCAGCCTGCGCCGCCGCCAACTGCGTGTTGAGATCCGCCAGGTTCTGGCCCACCAGCGACAGGCCTTCGCCCAGGTCGACCAGGCCTTCGCGCTGTGCGAACTCGACGAGCGCCAGTTCGGATTGCTCGAGCCGTCCCTTGGTCTCGGCCAGCTGGTCCTCGAGGTACTTGCTGGCGTAGGAAGATGCACCGAAGCGCCGCTCGACCGCCTGGTCGATGAACCCGTCCGCGAGCGCGTTGGCGACGCGCGCCGAGAACTCGGGGACCTGGCTGTCGAAGTGGACCGAGACCAGTCGCGAATTCTGCACCGGCTCGACGGTCGTGCGGGCCCGCACGAAGCCGACGGCCTGGCGCAGTTGCTGCGCCTTGTCCCCGGCGCCTGCTGCTTGCCCCTGCGCGCCCTTCGCCTGCGGCCGCAGCAGGGACTTCACCCGGTCCCACCACGACGGCGGGGTGAGCTCAGACACGCGACCGACGAGGTTCAGCTCGTCGGCGACCCGCTCCGCGAGTGCGCGGCTGCGCAACAGTTCGTACTGGGTCTGGTAGAAGTCGCTGCCGGCACCGCCCTCGATCGGCGACATGCCGTCGATCTGCACGATCTGCATGACTTCGCGATCGATCTGGAGGATCGCGGTCGCACGGTAGATCGACGGCATGAGCAACGTTGCGAGCAGGCTGAGCGCCAACG
>CAMPJU010000257.1 GCA_946886995.1 uncultured Lysobacteraceae bacterium | reverse complement strand
GCTGCGCGCTGTAATAGAGCGCTTCGATCTCGGCGTCGCTGAGCATGCGGGCCTTGCGGGCCGGGTTCCCGAGCCAGAGTTCGCCTTCCCCGACGACCCTGCCGGGCGGGACGAGCGCGCCCGCACCGACGAAGGCGTGCTTTCGGACGACGACGCCGTCGAGCAGCATCGCGCCCATGCCGACCAGCACCGCATCCTCGATCCGGCACGCGTGGATGATCGCCTTGTGGCCGATGGTGACGTCCGCGCCGATCTGCGTGGCGAACCCGCCGAGCTTCGCGTGCGGACCGTCGTGGCTGACGTGGATGACCGTCCCGTCCTGCACGTTGGTGCGCGCGCCGATGCGGATGAAGTTGACGTCGCCGCGCACCACCGTGCCGGGCCACAGCGACACGTCGTCGCCCAGCACCACGTCGCCGATGCAGGTCGCCGCCGGGTCGACGTAGACCCGCTCGCCGAGGGTGGGAAGGATGCCGCGGTAGGGGCGCAGGTGCATGGTGGTCGTCCGGAAACGTGGGTCAGGCTAGCGCGGCGAAGCCGTCGACGACGCGCGACACGCCCGCATCGTCGACATCCAGGTGCATGACTAGCCGCAGCCGTGGCGAGTCGCCGATCGAGAGGCGCACCCGACGCGCGTCCATCGCCTCGCGCAGGCGCGGCAGCAGGTCGGGCGCAACGTCCACGAACACCATGTTGCTGTGCTGCTGCGCCGCGGTCACCGCATCGAGTGCGCGCAGCGCATCGGCCAGGCGGCCCGCGCGGGCGTGGTCCTCGGCCAGCCGCGCGACATGGTGGTCCAGCGCATGCAACCCCGCCGCCGCGAGGATGCCGGCCTGGCGCATGCCGCCACCGACCATCTTGCGCCAGCGTCGCGCGCGCCCGACCAGCGCGTGCGTGCCGACCAGCACCGACCCGACCGGCGCGCCCAGCCCCTTGGACAGGCACACCGACACGCTGTCGAAGTGTCGCGTGACCTCGCGCGCGGGAACGCCGTGCGCGACGGCCGCGTTGTAGAGGCGCGCGCCATCCAGGTGCAGCGCCAGGCCGCGCCGGTCGCACAGCGCCCGCGCCTGCGCCAGGTAGTCCAGCGGCAACGGCCGTCCGTGCCAGGTCGTCTCCAGGCACAGCAGCCGGCTGCGCGCGAAGTGCGGGTCGTCGGGCTTGATCGCGCGTTCCACCGCATCGAGCGGCAACGACCCGTCTTCCGCCTGCACGATCGGCTGCGGCTGGATCGAGCCGAGCACCGCCGCGCCGCCGCCTTCGTACTTGTAGGTGTGCGCGTCCATGCCCACCAGGTATTCGTCCCCGCGTTCGCAGTGCGACAGCAGCGCGACCAGGTTCGACTGGGTGCCGCTCGGCAGGAACAGGCCCGCCTCGAAGCCCAGGTCGTCGGCCAGCCGCGCCTGCAGCGCGTTCACCGTGGGGTCGTCCCCGTAGACATCGTCGCCGACCGGCGCGCGCAGCATCGCCTCGCGCATGGCCGCGGTCGGGCGGGTGACGGTGTCGCTGCGCAGGTCGATCCAGTCGGACGGGCTCATGGGACGCATGGTAATGCGACGGGCACGGCCGCCGTTCTAAGATCGCGGCATGAGGATCGCCAGCTGGAACGTGAATTCGCTCAACGTGCGCATGCCGCACCTGCGCCAGTGGCTGCTCGACGCCGCGCCCGACGTGGTGGCGCTGCAGGAGACCAAGCTCGAGGACCTGCGCTTCCCCGACACCGAGCTGGCCACCCTCGGCTACCGCAGCGTGTTCTGCGGGCAGAAGACCTACAACGGCGTGGCGCTGCTGGCGAAGGTGCCGTTCGCGCCCGACTGCGTGATGGCCATCCCGGGCTTCGAGGATCCACAGAAGCGCGTACTGGCGGCGACCCTCGGCGACCCGGCGTCGCCCGAGGCGATCCGCGTGGTCAACCTGTACGTCGTCAACGGGCAGAAGGTCGGCAGCGAGAAATTCGAATACAAGCTGCGCTGGCTGGACGCGGTGCGTGCCTGGCTGGCGGACGAACTGCAGCGCTTCCCGAGGATGGTGGTGCTGGGCGACTTCAACATCGCGCCCGACGACCGGGACGTGTACGACCCCAAGCGCTGGCACGAGAAGATCCTCTGCTCGACGCCCGAACGCGAGGCCCTGCGATCGATCCTCGACCTGGGGCTGCACGACAGCTTCCGGCTGTTCGAGGACGGCGCGGGGCACCACAGCTGGTGGGACTACCGCCTGGGCGGCTACGACCGGGGCCTGGGCCTGCGCATCGACCTGGTGCTGGTCAGCGACGCCCTGCGGAAGGCCTGCGTGGCTGCCGGCATCGACACCGCGCCCCGGACCTGGGAGCGGCCCAGCGACCACACCCCCGTCTGGGTGGAGCTCGATCCCTGAACGGCAAAGGCCCGGCTGGTGAGCCGGGCCTTTGGTGTCGCGAACCTTGGGTGCGTCTTAGCGCACGCGGCCGCGACGGAACAGGTTGACGATCGCCAGCAGGATGATCGCGCCGATCAGGGCCGCGATGAAACCCATGATGTCGAAACCGCCGGTACCGGTGCTGCCACCGATCAGGGGGGCGATCAGCCACCCGCCGATGAACGCGCCGATGATGCCGACCACCACGTTCAGCAGGATCCCCTGCTGCGCGTCGGTCTTCATGATCAGGCTGGCGAGCCAGCCGATGATTCCACCCACGATCAACCAGATGATGAAGCTCAGCATGACAGCACTCCTTGTTTGAGATGGGGGACCCGAGCACCCCAGGCAGGGGGCTGGCGGTCAGTCTCCTCAGCCCCGCGTGATGGCGATGTCAGCGCCAATTCAG
>CAMPJU010000256.1 GCA_946886995.1 uncultured Lysobacteraceae bacterium | reverse complement strand
CCTCGTCCACGTCGACGCAGACGACGCGGTGGCCGATTTCGGCGAGGCACGCGCCCGTGACCAGGCCGACGTACCCGGTCCCAAAAATCGTGACATCCATGCGGCGTCCTGCTTGTGGCGAAGCGCGCGAGTCTAGCGGCGAGGTGCGGTCACCGCCAGCGCGTCACCCGGCCGGGGCCTCGACGATTTCCAGCAGTTCGACCTCGAACACCAGCGTCGAATTCGGGCCGATCTCGCCATTGGGCGTTCCCATCTCGCCGTAAGCGAGGTCGCTCGGGATCCACAGGCGGTACTTGCTGCCGACGGGCATCAGCGCGATGCCTTCCTGCCAGCCCGGGACGACCTGCTGCAACGCGAACATGGCGGGTTCGCCGCGCGCGTACGAGCTGTCGAACTCGGTCCCGTCGAGCAGCGTGCCCTTGTAGTGCACCCGGACCACGTCATCCGCGGTCGGCTTCGGGCCTTCCCCTTCCTCCAGTACCTGGTACTGCAGGCCGGATTCGGTGGTCACGACCCCGGGCTTGTCCTTGTTGGCCGCGAGGAATGCCGCGCCCTCGGCCGTATTGGCCTCGGCCTTGGCCTGCATTTCCGCGGCGCGCTTTTCCTGCAACGCGGCGGCGAAGCGCTGGCGCACCTGCTGGCGCTGTTCGTCGGTGAGCTTTGCGCCCTCGCCTTCGCCCGCCACCGTGGCCTGCATCGCCTCGATGACGATGTCCATGTCGACCTCGTCCCGGATCTGCTCCAGCGATTCGCCGATGTCCATCCCGACCATGTAGCTGACCTGCGCCTTCTCGGTCGGCAGTCCTTCAATCTGCAGGGTGCCGTCGTCCGCGGCTTCGGTGGTGGCGGTGGCGTCGTCGCTGGTGGCGGCTTCGCCGGTGTCGTCGCCGCCCTTGCAGGCGGCGAGCGCGAGGGCGACGCAGAGGGCGATGGCGGCGCGGCTGGATGGCATGCGATTCATGTGGAACTCCGTGGGGTTCAGAGGATTTCGAGCAGTTCGACTTCGAAGACCAGCGTGGCGTTCGGTCCGATCGGGCCGCCCGGCGTGCCCTTTGCGCCGTAGGCCAGCTCGCCCGGGATCCAGAACCGGTATTTCGACCCGACCGGCATCAGCGCGACGGCCTCGGTCCAGCCCATGATCACCTGGTCCAGGCCGAACTCGGCAGGCGCGTTCCGCGAGTACGAACTGTCGAACTCGGTACCGTCGAGCAGCGTGCCGCGGTAGTGCACGCGGACCGTGTCGGTCGCCTTCGGGCGTGGGCCGGAACCGCTTTCAAGGACCGTGTACTGCAGTCCCGAGCCGGTGGTGAACACGCCGGGCCGCGTCTTGTTGGCCGCGAGGAACGCCGCGCCTTCCTGTGCGTTGCGGGCGCCGAGGGCCGCGGCTTCCGCCTGGGCGCGCGCCTGCATCCGCTGTCCGAACGAGGCCCGCACCTGCTGGTATTCGCTCTCGCCGAGCAGGGGCGTGCCGCCTGCGACGACCGTGCGCAAGGCCTGCATCACCACGTCGAGGTCGATCTCCTCGCGGATCGGCGCCAGCGACGCGCCGACACCGATGCCGGCCGCCAGCCCGGCGTTCACGGGGTCGATGCCGGGAAGCGGCGTGCCGGGTGGCAGCTGCTGCGCCCCGCCTGCCATCAGCGCCTCGGTGGTGGCGCGCATCGTCGCCTCGTCTAGCAGCGGCGCGTTGCCGGCCAGCGAGTTCCGGAACGAGCGCTCGAATGCCGCCATGTCCAGCGTCGGTCCGAACCGGCGCAGCGAGGCACCGACATCCATGCCGACCATGTAGCTGGCCTTCGCGCGATCGGTCGCGGGCGGCGGGCCTTCCGGCTCGGCGGTGGACTGGGCCGCCGCGACGGTCGGGACGAGGACTGCCGACAGCATGAGCGCGGCGAGGCCGCGCACGGAAAACTTCATTCGGGAAACTCCTGGGAGGAAAAACGGGCTGCCCGGGAACCCGGGCGACCGCGCAGCCGTGGCCGCGGGAACACCATTGTCGCGGCGCGCGGGTGCCGGGGCAATCACGCCCCTTTGACTCTACGGGGTCCTAGGGCGCCGAGGACGCGAGCGCGGACTCGATGGCCGCCAGGATCGCCGGATCGTCCGGCACGGTGCGGCTGCCCCAGCTCGCCAGCAGCCTGCCGTCGCGCCCGACCAGGTACTTGTGGAAATTCCAGGCTGGCGCCTCGCCCGCCGCGGCAGCGAGGTCCCGGTACAGCGGCGTGGCGTCATCGCCCACCACGTGGACCTTCTCGAACATCGGGAACTGCACGCCATAGGTCAGCGTGCAGAACTCCCGGATCTGCGCCTCGTCCTCGAATTCCTGGCCCTTGAAGTCCCCGGAGGGGAAGCCCAGCACGGCGAAGCCCCGGGCGCCGAAGCGCGCGTGCATCGCCTCCAGGGCCTCGTACTGGGGCGTGAAGCCACATTTGCTGGCGGTGTTGACCACGAGCAGCACCTTGCCCGCGAATGCCTGGCCGAGGTGGATCGGCGCCTTGCCTGCCAGTGCGCGGTAGCTGTGGTCGAGCAGGCCCGGTTGCTCCGCCCTCGCCTCCAGCGGCGCGGCGGCGGACAGGCAGGCGAGGACGATCAGGAAGGAGAACCGGAGCATGTGCAGGCATCGGGTCGGGGATATCCGAGCCTGCGCCGATCCCCCTCGCGCCGCAAGGACGGCCCCTGCCATCAGTTGGGTCGGACCCGCTTGACGGGGTGTGTTTTGGTGTTATAGTTGCATACAACACCGATCCCCCAGAGCAGGACGTTCATCATGAACCGCAAGCTCCACAACACATTCCTGGGCCTGACCGCGAGCAC
>CAMPJU010000255.1 GCA_946886995.1 uncultured Lysobacteraceae bacterium | reverse complement strand
TGGTGGGTGCGGCCGCCGCGACGGTGGCCCTGCCGCCGGCCCCGGACGCGGGTGAGGAAGCCTTCGACCGCAGCCAGGTCGCCCTGGCCGTGGCCGCCCTGCCCGGCATCGCCGACGCCGCCTGGGTCACCGACTCGACCCTGCTGGTGAACCTGCGGATCGACGCGGACGAGCGCCTGGCCGACATCTGCGCGATCCTCGAGCAGTACGAGACCCTGCGCACGTCACGCCTGCAGCTGCAGCCGGCACCGGGCAGCAGCGATCCCGTCCGGTTCAGGCAGTGCCGCGTGTTCTGATGCGCCCGTGCTTGCCGCGCGCGCGCGCGGTCCGTAGAATTCCGCGGCTCGGGCGGTTAGCTCAGCGGTAGAGCATTGCCTTCACACGGCAAGGGTCGCAGGTTCGATCCCTGCACCGCCCACCAGGCCACGACCATGTCGCGCCCTCGCAGTCTCCTGTTCCACAACACCCGTTGTTCCAAGTCGCGCGGCGCGCTGGACGTGCTGCGCGCGCGTGGCATCGAGCCGGAGCTGGTGTTCTACCTGGAGACGCCGCCGGATGCCGCGCAGTTGCGCGAACTGCTGGCGATGCTCGGCCTGCCCCCACGCGGCCTGCTGCGCACCGGCGAACCCGAATACGCGCAGCTGGGCCTCGCCGACCCGTCAGTCACGGACGAACAGGTCATCGCGGCGATGGCCGCGCACCCGCGGCTGATCGAGCGCCCGGTCTTCGTGCACGGCGATCGCGCCGTCATCGGGCGCCCCCCGGAACGCGTGCTCGAACTGCTGTAGGCGGTCCGGCCCCTAGCGCGTGCCGCGCATCGCCACGACCTTGCGTGGCGGCGCGAAACTGTCGCTGCGCGACTCGCGCCAGAAGCGCTTGAACAACGCGTGCTCCGGCACGCCGTCGAGCAGTTCGCCCGGTTCCAGCCACGCATACAACGCTTCCAGCGAGCGCACTTCCGCCGGCCCGACCCGCCGCAGGATGTGCTCGGGCCCGAGTTCGTCCGGCCCCTTCAGGCCCGCGGCGCACAGCAGGTCGCGCAAGGCATGCAGCGTGTTCTGGTGGAACGCGGCGACGCGTCCGGTCTTGTCGGCCACGTCCAGGTGCTTCCAGCGTCGCGGGTCCTGCGTGGCCACGCCCGTGGGGCAATGGTCGGTGTGGCAGGTCTGCGCCTGGATGCAGCCGACCGCGAACATGTAGCCGCGCGCCGCGTTGCACCAGTCCGCGCCCATCGCCATGGTCCGCGCGATGTCGAAGGCACTGACGATCTTGCCCGCCGCCGCCACCCTGATCGCCGGACGCAGGCCCAGGCCGACCAGCGTGTTGTGCACCAGCATCAGCCCTTCGTGCATCGGCACGCCGACGTGCTCGATGAACTCCACCGGCGCCGCGCCGGTGCCGCCCTCCGCGCCGTCGACCACGATGAAGTCGGGCAGGATCCCGCTCTCGCGCATCGCCTTGGCAATGCCGAACCACTCCCAGGGGTGGCCGATGGCGAGCTTGATGCCGGTCGGCCGGTCGCCGGAGAGTTCGCGCAGTTTCGCGACGAACTCCAGCAGCCCGATCGGCGTCTCGAACGCCGCGTGCTGCGCGGGGGAGATGCAGTCGACACCCTCGAGCACGCCGCGCGTCGCCGCGATCTCCGCGGTGACCTTGGCGCCGGGCAGCATGCCGCCGTGGCCGGGCTTGGCGCCCTGCGACAGCTTGATCTCGATCATCTTCACTTCGGGGCGGTCGGCGTTGCGCGCGAAGCGCTCCGGGTCGAAGTTGCCCTCCTCGTCGCGGCAGCCGAAGTAGCCCGAGCCGATCTCCCAGACCAGGTCGCCGCCCGCCTCCAGGTGGTAGGGCGAGATCGAACCCTCGCCGGTGTCGTGGTAGAAGCCGCCGCGTTTCGCACCGCCGTTGAGCGCGCGGATCGCGTTGGCCGACAGCGAGCCGAAGCTCATCGCCGAGATGTTGAACACGCTGGCCGGGTACGGCTGCCTGCGTTCAGGGCCGACCAGCACGCGGAAGTCGTGCGACTCGATGAACGTCGGCGCGATCGAATGGTTGATCCACTCGTAGTCGTCTGCGTACGCATCGTGCTGGCTGCCGAACGGCCGCGTGTCGGTGACCGACTTGGACCGCTGGTAGACGAGCGCCCGCTGCTGGCGCGAGAACGGCACCTCGGCGGTGTCGGACTCGATGAAGTACTGCCGCATCTCCGGCCCGATCGACTCCAGGCCGTAGCGGAAGTGCGCCAGGATCGGGTAGTTGCGGCGCAGCGTGCTGGTCTTCTGCAGCAGGTCGGCGGTGCCGACGGCCAGCAGCGCGGCGGCGGCGGCGAGACCCCAGCCCCAGGCGGCGTGTCCGATGGCGACCATCGACAGGCTGAGCAGGAAAAGCGCGAGGCTGGCCAGGTAGGGCGCGTAACGAAGCATCGGACGAGCTTAACGCGGGACCATGTATCGGCCTGTGTCGTGCTGGCTGGTACCCGGGGCGGGACTCGAACCCGCATGGCCGCGAGGCCGGCAGATTTTAAGTCTGCTGCGTCTAACCAGTTTCGCCACCCGGGCAAGCGGCCCATGGTGCCCCACCCGAAAACAAAAATCCCGGCGCGGGGGCCGGGAGGGGACAGCTCTAATTTCGAATCCCCGGCCATGGATGGCCGGGCTCTTGCGGAGGGATCCGCATAATGGAGGCCAGGGTCGGAATTGAACCGGCGTACGCGGCTTTGCAGGCCGCTGCATAACCACTCTGCCACCTGGCCGGTTGCATGGAACCTGGAGCGGGAAACGAGACTCGAACTCGCGACCCCGACCTTGGCAAGGTCGTGCT
>CAMPJU010000254.1 GCA_946886995.1 uncultured Lysobacteraceae bacterium | reverse complement strand
GCAACAGCTCGAAGCCGGCGGCGCGCGCCCGCTTGCGCAGCCGCTCGGCGAGTGCCTGCAGTTTCTCGCGACGCCAGTGCTCGCGTCGCGCCAGCTTCACCGCGGCAAGGGACGCCGCGGCCTGCGCGGGCGGCAATGCGGTGGTGTAGACGTAGGGGCGCGCCGTCTCGGCCAGGTGTTCGATCAGTGCCGCTTCGCCCGCCAGCACCGCGCCGTATCCGCCGAGCGCCTTGCCCAGCGTCACCAGCTGCAGCGGCACCGTCGCCACGTCCAGCCGGCAAGCCGCCACGCTGCCGCGGCCGTCCGGTCCGATCACGCCGACGCCATGTGCGTCGTCCACGTACAGCAGCGCCTTCTGCATGCGCGCGACGAGGGAAAGGTCGCGCAACGGCGCGATATCGCCGTCCATGCTGAAGACGCCGTCGGTGGCGAGCACCGCGGCGCCGGTGGGGAGGCTGCGCAACTGGCGCACCGCGCCTTCCGGATCGGCATGCGGATAGCGCCGCAAGCGGCAGCCGGCCAGTCGCGCCGCGTCGAGCAGGCTGGCGTGGTTGAGCCGGTCCTGCACGCAGGCATCGTCCTCGCCGAGCAGCGACTGCAGCACCGCGAGGTTGGCCATGAAGCCGCTTCCGAGCAGCAGCGCGCGCGGCACCTGCAGCCAGTCCGCGATCTCGCGTTCCAGCGCCTCGTGCGCGGCATGGTGGCCGCAGACCAGGTGCGATGCGATGCCGCCCGCGCCGTGCTGGCCGGCGCTGTCCTGCAAGGCGCCCACCACGCTGAAATGCTGCGAGAGACCGAGGTAGTCGTTGCCGCAGAAGCCTGCGAGCCAGCGACCGTCGACCTCGAGCCGGAAGCCGTCGCGGCGCGTGACCGTGCGCCGCACGCGCCGGCGCGCGGACGCATCACGCTCCGCGCGCAGCGCGGCGATGCGCTCGCGGACGTCGGCTCGCTGCATGCGTGGCCTCAGGCCGCGTCGGCGATCGAGGCGTGCACGGCCTTGCCGCACCCGCCCGGCGCGTCGGGCTCCGCTTCGGTCACCGGCATCGGCACCAGTCCCAGCCGGTCGAACAGGGCCTGGTCACGGGCCACGTCGGGGTTGCCGGTGGTCAGCAGTTTCTCGCCATGGAAGATCGAGTTGGCGCCGGCCGCGAAGCACAGCGCCTGCAGTTCGTCGCTCATCGATTCGCGCCCGGCCGACAGCCGCACCATCGACTTCGGCATCATCAATCGCGCGACCGCAATGGTGCGCACGAACTCGAACGGGTCCAGCTCCGCGGTCCCTTCGAGCGGCGTTCCCGCCACCTGCACCAGCCGGTTGATCGGCACCGAGTCCGGGTGCGCCGGGAGGTTGGCCAGCGCCTGCAGCAGGCCCGCGCGCTGGTCGCGCGACTCGCCCATGCCGACGATGCCGCCGCAGCAGGTCTTCATGCCCGCGTCGCGCACGTGGCCGAGGGTGTCGAGCCGGTCCTGGTACTCGCGGGTGTGGATCACCTCGCCGTAGAACTCCGGCGCGGTGTCCAGGTTGTGGTTGTAGTAGTCGAGCCCGGCGTCCTTCAGCGCATGCGCCTGGGTGTCGCTGAGCATGCCGAGCGTGGCGCAGGTCTCCAGGCCGAGCGCCTTCACCTCGCGGATCATCGCGGCGACCTTCGGGATGTCGCGGTCCTTCGGCGAGCGCCACGCGGCGCCCATGCAGAAGCGCGAGGCGCCGGCGGCCTTCGCCTGCCGCGCCTTCTCCACCACGGCCTCGGTCGCCATCAGCTTCGTGGCGTCGACGCCGGTGTGGTAGCGCGCGGCCTGCGGGCAGTAGCCGCAGTCCTCGGGGCAGCCGCCGGTCTTCACCGAGAGCAGCGTGGAGACCTGGACCTGCGTCGGGTCGAAGTGCTGCCGGTGGGCCGTGCCCGCGCGGTGCAGCAGTTCGGTGAACGGGAGGGCGAACAGGGCGAGCACTTCCCCGCGCGACCAGTCGTGCCGGAGCTCGTTGTTTCGGGGCGGGCTCGAGGGGGCGCTGGCTTGGCTGACCGGTGGCATGGGCGATCCCCGACGGAGGCGACGTGGCAGGCCCGGCAGTCTGGAAACCATGCCAGGGCCTGTCAACCAGATCGAAGCGCGCCGGGTTGACGGGCCGCTGGTCCGCCTCGGCCGGTCGTTGTGGCCGGCGCGCTGCCTGCTGTGCAACGCCGGGGGCGCGGTCGGCCACGACCTGTGCGTGGCCTGCGCCGCTTCGCTGCCCTGGGCGCGGCTGGCCTGCCCCCGGTGTGCCCTGCCCCTGTCATCCCCGGCACGGGCCTGCGGCACCTGCCTGCGGAAGGCGCCGGTGCTGGATGAAGCGCACGCGGCCTTCGCGTACCGGTTTCCGCTCGACCGCCTGCTGCCGCGGCTGAAATTCCATGGCGACCTCGCCGCCGGGCGGCTGCTGGCCGGCGCGATGGCGGTGGCGTTCGCGGACCTCCCCGCGCCAGGTGCGCTGGTGCCGGTGCCCCTCGCCCGGGCCCGGCTGCGCCAGCGTGGCTACGACCAGGCACTGGAGCTGGCACGTCCGCTGGCCCGGTCGCTCGGCCTGCCGCTGCTGCCCGACGGCCTGCACCGCGTGCGCGATACCGAAGCGCAATCCCGGCTAGATGCGATCGGTCGCCGGCGCAACGTGCGCGGCGCGTTCGCGGCGGTCCGCGGCGGGCTGCCGGACCACGTCGCGCTGGTCGACGACGTCATGACCACCGGCGCCACGCTGCATGCGGCGGCGCTGGCGTTGCGCCACGCCGGGGTCCGGCGGGTCGATGCGTGGGTCTGCGCCCGGGTCGCGTGACGGCTCGCGCGGGCCTACCA
>CAMPJU010000253.1 GCA_946886995.1 uncultured Lysobacteraceae bacterium | reverse complement strand
CAACCTCTGGGACATCCTGCAGCCGTACGAGGGTGCCGGCAGCCTGGACATCACCGCTGCCCTGGAACAGCAGTACCAGCAGAACTACTCCGCCGCGCTGGCCAAGTTCCCCGCGCCGACGCCCGAGCAGATCGTCGAGGCCCAGCGCACCGCGCAGGAGCAGACCGCGAAGGAAATGACCGAGCGCGCCGAGGACTTCTACGTCTCGCTCGGCATGCCCGAACTCCCGGAGAGCTTCTGGGAGAAGTCGATGCTCATCAAGCCGCGCGACCGCGACGTGGTCTGCCACGCCAGCGCCTGGCCGATGGACATGGAAGACGACGTGCGCATCAAGATGTGCATCAAGCCCAACGAGGAAGACTTCACCACCGTCTACCACGAGCTGGGCCACATCTATTACTACCTCCTGTACCGCGACCAGCCGCCGCTGTTCCAGTCCGGCGCGCACGACGGCTTCCACGAGGCGATCGGCGATGCGCTGGTGCTGGGCATGACGCCGGACTACCTGGCCTCGATCGACCTGGTCGACGCGCAGCCGGGGTCCACCGCAGCGGACGGCGGGACCAACGAGGCGCTGATCAACGCGCAGATGCGCATGGCGCTGGCCAAGGTGTCGTTCCTGCCGTTCGGCCTGATGATCGACAAGTGGCGCTGGGGCGTGTTCGACGGGACCATCCAGCCGGGCAACTACAACGACGCCTGGTGGGACCTGAAGGCCAAGTACCAGGGCGTCGCGCCGGTCACCGCGCGCGGCGAGGACTTCTTCGACCCGGGCGCCAAGTACCACATCCCGGGCAACACCCCGTACCTGCGCTACTTCTTCTCGCACGTGCTGCAGTTCCAGATGTACAAGGCGCTGTGCGACGCGGCCGGCCACGAGGGCCCGCTGTACGAGTGCAGCTTCTACGGCAACGCCGAGGCCGGCCGGAAGTTCCGCGCCATGCTCGCGCGCGGCGCCAGCCAGCCGTGGCAGCAGACCCTCAACGAGCTGACCGGCGGCGACAAGATGGATGCCTCCGCGGTGCTTGAGTACTTCGCACCGCTGCAGCAGTGGCTGGCCGAGCAGAACGAAGGCCAGACCTGCGGCTGGCAGGCCGGTGCCGAGCCGGCGGCCGCCGGGTCGACGCCCGCGGCGGCCGCGGGGTCGACGCCCGCGGCGGCGGCGACGCCGGCCACCGACGACGCGGATGCGGCCGACGACGCCGAAGCCGACGCCGACACGGACGAAACCGACGCCGCCGAGACGCCGGATCCCGAAGCCGACGAGTCCGGCACCGAGCAGTAACGCGCACCCTGCAGGAGCCGCTCCGGCGGCTCCTGCATTTTCCGCGGGCATGACGGCCGTCACTGGCCGCACCACGCCACTGGGTCCATGATCGGGTCTCCCCGCGAGGAGGCCGGCCATGCGTCCATCCGTTCCCAGCACGCTCGGCGCCCTGCTGGCCCTTGCCGTCCTGTCGCCCGGCAGCACCATCGCGCAGGACCACGACCCGTTCGCCCCCGTCTACGTGGTGTCCTCGCGCGCGACGTTCGACACGTCCCTGCACGACCTCGCCACGCCCGTGGCCCGGCGCATCGACGGCTTCGGCAAACCGCTCGTCGTCTCGCGCCTGCAGGCGCACGACCTGGAAGACGCCAGCCACCGCATCCACGACCGGGAACGCCGCTGCGGCGGCTACTTCTCGTTCCCGACGCTCGCCGCCGCCGACGCCTTCCTGCGGCAGGACCGGTCGATGCAGGCCATGCACGCCCAGGCGGCCGTCGACTACACGATCGACCAGCAGGACCGGGTCGAGGCGTGGATGGCACAGGTCGACGAGCCTGCGATCCGCGACACCATCCTGCACCTGTCCACCAACTGGCCGAACCGGTACTACCAGAGCGCGCACGGCAACGATTCCGCCGAGTGGATCCACGACGTGTGGCTGGCGCTCGGCGCAGGGCGCAGCGACGTCCACGCCGAACTGTTCCGCAACTGCCTGGCCTGCGGCTCGCAGCCTTCGGTGATCCTGACCATCGACGGCACCGACCGGCCGGACGAGATCGTCGTCCTCGGCGGCCACCTGGATTCGATCTCCGGCGCCGGGTCGGGCTTCGCGATGGACGCACCGGGCGCGGACGACAACGCGTCGGGCATCGCCGTGCTGACCGAGGCGCTGCGCATCGCGATGGCGGACGGCTGGCACCCGCAGCGGACCATCAAGATCATGGGCTACGCCGCCGAGGAAGTCGGCCTGCGCGGCTCGCGCGCCATCGCCGAACAGCACCTCGCGCTGGGCGAGAACGTCGTCGGCGTCCTGCAGCTGGACATGACCAACTACACCACCGCCGGCACCACGCTGGACATGCGCATCATCAGCGACTATTCGAGCATCCCGCTGCGGGAATTCATCGGCAACCTGTTCGACACCTACCTCGCGCCGATGGGCCACACCCGTGGCGTCTCCGCCTGCGGCTACGCCTGTTCGGACCACGCGTCGTGGACCGCCACCGGCTACCCCGCCGCGTTCGTCGCCGAACCCGTGCTGTTCCCCGTCCGGCACACGCCGACCGACAAGATGCCCGACATCGGCAGCAACGCGCAGGTCAGCGTGCCGTTCGCGCAACTCGCGCTCGCGTTCATGGCGGAGCTGGGAAAGACCGGCCTCGCTGCACCGACGCTGCCGTTCTGCCCGGCCAAGCCGGATACCGGCACGAGCGCCCTGCCGCCCCGCACGCGCGCGTCCACCGGAACCAGCCCGCTGCCGGCGCTGTTGCCGGACAAGTCGCCGCCGTGGCGGTTTCCGACGGAGCGCCTGGATCGCCGTTGAAGCCGCGGCTACGG
>CAMPJU010000252.1 GCA_946886995.1 uncultured Lysobacteraceae bacterium | reverse complement strand
GACATGGAACGCGCCGGCCGCCGTCCCCACCCAGATCCGCGCGCCCACCGCGGTCAGCGAATAGATCATCGGCGACGCATCGGCGATCGGCAGCGGCACCGCCCGGAACCCGCCACCATCGAACCAGGCCAGGCCCGCCGTCGTGCCGACCCACAGGCGACCCGCGGCGTCGAATGCAAGCGCGAGCACGTGGTCCGATGGCAGGCTCGCGACATCGCCCGGCGCGTGCACGAACCGCTCGATCGCCCATGCACCCTCCGGCGTCGTGTCCTGCCGGTGCAGCCCACCCGCAGAGGTGCCGAACCACTGCGTGTCACCGCGGCTGGCCCGCGCCCACACGGCGTCGCTGCCGATGCGCGGGTCGGAGGTGCGTGTGAAGTGGCGGAATCCGTCGCGCGCGGCGTCCATCATCGCGAGCCCGCCGCCTTCGGTCGCCACCCAGATCCGGTCGCGCGCGTCGACCAGCAACGCCTCGATCACGTTCCGGCGCAACGATGCGGGATCGGCGGGATCGTGGCGCCAGGTGCGGAAGCCGACGCCGTCGTGGCGCGCCAGGCCGTCGTTGGTGGAAAGCCACAGGTAGCCGGCGCGATCGCGCGCCAGTCCCGTCACGGTGGTGTGCGGCACGCCGTCGCGCACGCCGAGCAGGCGGAAGCGCGGGTGCTCCGGCACGCCCCCGCCCGCCAGGACGGGCGCCGCGGGCACCGACGCGAGCGCACAGGCAAGCAACAGCGCGACACCAACGCGCATGGCATCCCTTCCTTCACGCGCGGCCTCCTTGCCGCGGCCCGGAGCTTAGCCGAACATCGGGGGATGCCCGTGCCGCGCGTCCGCCTCCGCCTGCCGCTTGCCGTGCCCCGGCCGGCATTGCCGTCGATCGTGCTGTCTGCGTGCCTTGCGTCCGCGTCGGCGCTGGCTGCGGAGGGCGACCCGCCCGCGCGCTACACGATCGACCCGGTGCACACCCGCGTGCAGTTCGCGCTCGACCACGCGGGCTACTCGAGGGCGATCGGCACGGTGTCCGGCAGCACCGGCACGGTCGTGTTCGCGCCGGGCGACTGGTCGGCCGCCAGCGTCGAAGTGACCGTGCCACTCGCGCGGCTCGACCTCGGCGACGACGCCTGGAACCGCGCCGCGCGGGGCATCCTCGACACCGACGACCACCCGGACGCCCGCTTCGTCTCCAACCGCATCGAACCCATCGGCCCGTGGGCCGCGAAGGTCTGCGGGGACCTGACCCTGCACGGCACGACGCGCGACTTCTGCCTGGACGTCGTGTTCAACCGCCTCGCGCGCTACCCGTTGCCGCCGTTCCACCGCGTCGCGGGCTTCTCCGCCAGCGGGCACCTGCAGCGCAACGACTTCGGCATCGACGACTGGGCATCGCTGGTCGGCGACACGGTCGAACTGCGCATCGAAGCGGAAGCCCGCCAGTGACCGGGTACCTCGCGCGGCTGCGCAACCGCGACCGCTGGGGCCCGGTCAGCCAGGCGTTGCACTGGTCGATCGCGCTGCTGGTGCTGGCGATGGCCGCGATCGGCCTGAGCCTGGACGAACTGCCGCGCTCGCCGAAATGGTTCTGGGTCTACGACCTGCACAAGTCCATCGGATTGTTGCTGCTGGCGCTGGTCGTCGTGCGCCTGGCGTGGCGGCTGTACGCGGGCGCGCCGCCGCCGGTCCCCGGGTTGCCGCGCATCCAGCGCTTCGCCGCCGGCGTGACACACGCGCTGCTGTACCTGCTGATCCTGGCCATGCCGCTCTCCGGCTGGCTGTACGACTCCGCCAGCGGGCTGCGCCCGCTGCAGTGGTTCGGCCTGTTCGCGGTGCCGAAGCTCGTCGGCGCGGACGAGGACCTGGCCGACGACCTGCACGACCTGCACGAGGACCTGTTCGCGATCCTGGTCGTCGTGGCGCTGCTGCACGTCGCCGCAGCCGTGTGGCACCACGTGTTCCGCGGCGACGCGACGCTGGCGCGGATGCTGCCGCGCGGCTGGTTGCGCGAGGGATCCGATGGTGCGTGACCGATACCGCCGCCTGGGCGTTGCCCTCTTGCTGGCGTGCCTGCCATTCGGGGCGCTTGCCACCGACTACCGCCAGGCGCCCGGTTCGACCCTCGCGTTCGCCAGCGAGTACGACGGTGAAACATTCACCGGCACGTTCCCGGAGTTCCGCACCACGCTGCATTTCGATCCGGACCGGCCGGAGCAGGCACGGCTGGACGTCACCATCCCGCTCGCGAGTGTCGACACCGGCAGCGCGGAGCGCGACGACATGTTGCGCGACGCCGCCTTCTTCGCCGTCGGCCGGCATCCCGAGGCCCGCTACACCGCCACCGGTTTCCGCGCGGACGGCCCGGGACACTACGTCGCCGAAGGCACGCTGGAACTGCGCGGCGTCACGGCACCGGTGACGCTGCACCTGGCGTGGAATCCCGGCGAACGTCCCGTCCTGGAAGCGCGCGCGTCCGTGTCGCGCACGCGCTTCGGCGTCGGCAGCGGCGACTGGGCGGACACCACGCTGCTGCCCGATGGCGTCGCGGTCAGCGCGCGGGTGGTCCTGGTCGAGGAGTGACGACGCGGCGCGACTGCCCGGGTCCGACGGTTCAGGCGCTTGCCGAGCCGGCCGCGATCCACGCCGAAAGCGCCGCGCCGCCGAATGGCCAGTCCAGTTCACGGCCGTCCATGGCGTCACGCAGCACAGGCACCCGCAGCCCGTAGCGTTCCTCCAGGCCCGCATCGCCATCGATGAAGGCACTGGAGAACTCCGGCACGCGCGCGGCGGCCAGTTCCGCGAGCGCGAGGTCGCAGAGGTGGCAGTCGTCGCG
>CAMPJU010000251.1 GCA_946886995.1 uncultured Lysobacteraceae bacterium | reverse complement strand
GCGCCTCGTTGCAGATCTTCATCGAGGCGATCGCCGACAGCGGGGTCTTGGGCGACGGCTTCCAGATGCAGATGTCGCCACAGACGGCGGCCACGAACGCGTTCCAGGCCCAGACCGCGACGGGGAAGTTGAACGCCGAGATGATCCCGACCAGGCCGATCGGGTGCCACTGCTCGTACATGCGGTGGCCGGGACGCTCGGAGTGCATGGTCAGGCCGTACAGCTGGCGCGACAGGCCGACGGCGAACTCGCCGATGTCGATCATCTCCTGGACCTCGCCGTCGCCTTCGGGCTTGGACTTGCCCATCTCCAGCGCGACCAGCGAACCCAGGGCGTCCTTGTTGGCCCGCAGCGCATCGGCGCACAGCCTGACCGCTTCGCCGCGGCGCGGCGCCGGCGTCTTGCGCCACACCTTGAACGCCGCCTGGGCGCGTTCGACGATGGTCTCGTAGTCCTCGCGCGAGGACGCCTGGACGCGTGCCAGCACCTGCCCGTCGGTCGGGTTCACCGGTTCCAGCAGCCCTGCATCGCTGGTCCTGGACCACTCCCCGTTGCCGAGGTAGGTGCCGGATTCCTGGCCGGACAGGCCAAGCGCGGAGAGGACTGCATGGGTCATTCGGGTACTCCTGTTGGGGGGATGCATGGTGCGCGGCTCACGCCGCTCCTGCGGGTGTTTCCGGGCTTCTTGCGACCCCGACACGATTCGAACGTGTGACCTTCCCCTTAGGAGGGGGATGCTCTATCCAGCTGAGCTACGGGGCCGAACCCCCATTTTCGCACGGATAAGGCGCGTGCTCAGGCGTCGTCGCGCGATTGCCGCACGACCACGCTCGTCGCGGTGAGGTCGGCGGTGACGTTGCCCACGGTCGCGAACACGTCGGGGATCGTGTCCACCGCGAGCAGCAGGCCCAGCGGCGCGACCGGCAGGCCCATCGCCTGGGCGACCGGCAGGTTGGTCGCCATGAAGCTGACCTGGCCGGGCAGCCCCACCGAGCCGAGGCTGACCACCACCGCGAGCGCCGCGCCACCCAGCCACTGGGCGGCGGTCGGGTCGATGCCGTAGGCCCAGGCGACGAAGGCAGCGACCGCCAGGTACTGGATCGGGCTGGTGATGCGCATCAGCGTGACCGCCATCGGCAGGACCAGAGCGGTGACGCGGGTGGGGTAGCCGAGTCGCTCGTTGGCGCTCTCGAGCATCGCCGGCAAGGTGCCGAGCGACGATTGGGTACTGCCAGCGACCGCCTGTGCCGGCGCGATCGCCGTGGCGAAGCGTCGCACCGGTTCGCCGCCCCACACCCGCGCGACCAGGACCATCGCGGCCGTCGCCACCAGGTACAGCACGCACAGCAGTGCGATGTAGATGCCCAGGGCGCTGAGCACGCTCAGGCCGGCGCGGGCACAGACCGCCAGGATCAGTGCGAACACGCCGAGCGGCGCCGCCCACAACACCCAGTGCACGATCACGATCATCGCGTCGGCGATCGCCTGGAAGAAGCCCAGGACCAGTGCACGCCGGTCCGGTGCAATGCGGGTCAGCGCGAAGCCCAGGAACAGCGCGAACACCACCAGCGGCAGCATCGCCGCAGTGGCCGCGGCCGCGATCGCGTTGCTGGGGATGATCGAGACGATCGACTCGGACCAGCCGCCCGGTGCCACCGCGGCCATGCCGTCGGGCGCCAGCTCGCCGAGCGCGCGGGTCAGCTCAGGCGCGGGCGTGGCCAGCGAGAGCAGGGCGGGCGCGGCCAGCATCGCGTACAGGGCGGCGCCCGACAGGATCGCCAGGAACACCAGCATCGCCCGCCGCGCGATCCGCCCGGACGCCGCGGCATCGGTGGCCGTGTTGACGCCCACCACCACCAGCGCGAGCACCAGCGGCACGACCGTCATCTGCAGGGCGTTGAGCCACAGCCTGCCGACCGGTTGCACGGCGGCCGCGACGTTCTCGGCGAGGACGGGGTCGATCCAGGCGAGCAGCAGGCCCGCGAGGGCGCCGCCGGCCAGGGCCAGCAGGATGCGGTTGGTGGGACCCATCAGGACTCCAGCAGGGGTTGGATTCGGTCGAGCGTGGCCAGCAGGCGCTCCTGGCGGCCGTGTTCCTCGCACAGCATGACGAACACGCGGTCGAGCAGGTTCTGCAGCGCCGAGTGGTAGAGCAGCGGCTCGACGTGCGGGCGCTCGTCGTGCGCGGACACCAGCAATGCGATGTCGGCATAGGCGCGCAGGGGATTGGAGGTGTGCCGGGTGACGGTCACCACGGTGCCGCCGCGTCCGCCGAACTCGCGCGCGATCTGGCACAGCGCCGGTTGCTTGCCGTGCTCGGAGAACACCAGCAGCACGTCGCCTTCGCCGGCGGCGGACACGCTGGCGGTCATGTGCGCGGTGTCGAAGTTGTGCACGGTCAGGATCCCGAGCAGCGACAGCCGCAACGCGAACGCCCGCGCGTGGATGTCGTCCTCGCCCAGGCCGATGGAAAACACCCGCGCCGAGTCGGCCAGCGAGGTCGCGACCGCGCCGAGCGTGTCGGCGGGATTGATCGATCGCGTCTCTTCCTCCGCCTCGGTCTTGCGGCGCCACAGGTCGCCGGCCAGCGCCGCGTCCGGATCGCTGCCGGTGGGCGCGGTCTCATGTGCATCGCCGTTGTCGGCGCGGGCAATCGCATCGCCGATCGCGTACTTCAGGTCCGGGTAGCCCTTGAACCCCAGCTTCTGGCAGAACTTGACGACGCTGGACTGGCTGATGCCCAGCGCGTTGGCGAGCTGCTGCGACGAGTAGTCGCGCAGCAGCTGGGCATTGTCGAGCACGAAGTCGGCGATGCGGCGCTCGATCGCCGACATCTGGTCACGCT
>CAMPJU010000250.1 GCA_946886995.1 uncultured Lysobacteraceae bacterium | reverse complement strand
CGTGCGCTCGACTTCCTGCTGGCCAACGGCTTCATCCACAAGCTGGAATCCGTGAACGCCTTCGTCGCCTGCCACCATCCGAGCACCGCCCAGCATTCGGTGCCGTTCCTGATCTGCGACCGCTGCCACGCGGCGGTCGAACTGGAGGACCGCAAGGTCGTGTCGCTGCTCGATGCCAGGGCCCGCGCACTGGGGTTCGAACCCCAGGCGCAGACGCTCGAGGTCCACGGCCTGTGCGCACGATGCAGCGCCTGAGCACGCGATCGCTGGCCGGATTGCTGGTTGCCGCGGCCTGTGGCGTGGCCGCCGCGCAGGGCACCGCGCCACCGCAGCCCACGTCACCGCCGGCGCCAGTGGCGCCCCAGGCCACCCAGATCTGCCTGACCGACAGCACGGGCACCACGTCCTGCATCTCGCCGGTCCTGGAGGTCGCGCCGGTCCCGCCACCGGTGCCCTTCGAACTCGTCGGCGAGACGGTCGCGCCCGGCACCCGCGCCGACGTGGCGTGGTCCGGAACCGCCGACGTCACCGGGCAGCCGCTGCCGGTCTCGATCGTCCACGGAACGTCGGACGGCATGGTGCTGTGCCTGTTCGCGGCGGTGCATGGCGACGAGCTCAACGGCATCCAGATCGTGCGCCGCGTGCTTGCGGGCGCGGACCCGGACACCATGGCCGGCACGCTGGTCGCGGTGCCGGTGGTCAACCAGGGCGGCTACGCGCGGGGTTCGCGCTACCTGCCCGACCGCCGCGACCTCAACCGTGCCTTCCCCGGCAGCCCGCGCGGCAGCGCGGCCGCGCGCCTGGCCGATGCACTGTTCGACGGCATCGTGCAGCACTGCGATGCGCTGGTGGATTTCCACACCGGCTCGTTCGACCGCGACAACCTGCCACAGGTGCGCGCCGACCTGCGCGCGCCGGCGTCACTGGAACTCGCGCGCGGCTTCGGCGCCACCGTGGTGCTGCACAGTCCCGGCCAGAAGGGCATGTTGCGGCGCGCGGCGTCGGACGCCGGCGTGGCGGCGGCGACGTTCGAGGTCGGCGCGCCCGGCGTGCTGCAGCCGCCGGTGATCGACGTGGCGGTGGCGGCGATCGAGCGCCTGATGCAGCGGCTGGGCATGCGCGACACCGGCGTGCCGCTCGAGCGCGTGCCGCAGGCGGTGTTCTACGAGTCCCGCTGGATCCGTGCCGATTCGCCCGGGCTGTTGCTCAGCGACGTGGACCTGGGTGACGAAGTCGCCGAGGGGCAGCGCCTGGGACGCGTCATCGACCCGATCGAGGATCGCGAGGAAGAGGTGCGCGCCCCCGCGCGCGGCCACGTGCTGGGCATGTCGCAGAACCGGCAGGTGCTGCCGGGCTTCGCCCTGTTCCACCTGGGCGAGCCGACCAGCGAGGCCGAAGCCGTGCACGACGCCGCGGTCGCACCGGAGGACGGCGGGGATCCGGAAGAGGAAGAGCCGGAGTCGGACACGCGCGACTGACGCGCGGCGCGGCGCGTCAGAAGAACGCGCGCACGCCGAACGCGATGCCGCGGCCGGGCAGCGGCGACAGGTCCTTGAGCAGCGACGTGTGCGGGCGGGCTTCCTCGTCCAGCAGGTTGCTCGCGTCCACGAAGATCTCCCACGCATTGCCGGCCGCCGTGTCGGCATGCCACGCGACGTGCGCGTCCACCAGGGTGTAACCGGGCGTTGCCGTCTCCCCGGGCGCGGTGTCGTCCTGGCGCAGCGTGCGGGTCGCGCCGAGCGAGGCGCGCCACGCGCCGCGCTCCCAGCGCAGGTCCGCGCCCACGCGCGGTGCGGCGATGCGCGGCAGCGGCCTGCCGTCGCCCAGTTCCGCGCGCACCGCGTCGCCGAACAGGCGCAGGTCCCAATAGCCGGCGTCGCCCTGTGAGAGCGCGATGTCCGCCTCGACCTCGAAGCCGGTGAAGTCCGCGTCGCCCTGGCGCCACTGGCGCACGGGGAGGTCGTGGTCCATCCCGCCCGTTTCGTCCAGGTAGATGAAGTCGTCGAACGCGACGCGATAGACCGCGCCGCCGAGGTGCACGCGCTCGCCGTGCCATTCCACGCCGAGCTCGGCGCGGGTGGCGGTTTCGACGTCCAGCGTGGTGTCGCCCAGTTCGACGCTGCGCGTGGCCACGTGGATGCCGTCGGAATACAACTCCTCCGCGGTCGGCGCGCGCTGCGCACGGTCCAGGCCGAGCGTGGCATGCCAGGCATCGCCCACTTCCCACTTCAGCGCGGCCGATGCGCTGGTGGTGTCGAAGTCGCGGTCCGGCGCGCCGGCGGTGGCGACGTCGATGCGGTTGCGGTCGTGGCGTGCGCCCAGTTCCAGGCCGAGGGTCGACCCGCCGTTGTCGACGAGGGTGCGCTGCCCGATCCAGAAGACGCCGGTGTCACGCGTGGACGAGCCCGGCACGAAGGCCTCGTCACCCACGGCCACGAAATCGCGCTGGCCCGATTGCGCGCCGAACGCGCCGCGCCAGCCGGCCCAGGCGCCATGCACCAGTTCCAGCCGCGCCTCCAGTGCGTCGTTCTCGAACACGGTGCCGACCTCGTCGCCTTCGTATTCGGTGTGCTCGTAGCCGGTGTTGGCCAGCTTCAGGCGCAGGGTCTCGAAGGGGCCGGCCCCATCCAGGCCCGCGCGCAGTTCGTCGCGGCGCTGGTCGAGCACGATGCGGACGGCGGCATCGCCTTCCCCATGCGCTTCTTCGTCGTGCCCTTCGTCGTGCGCGTGGCCGGGCACGCCGTAGCGGCTGGAATACAGCGAATGTGCCGCGCCGATGAAGCCGCGCTCGCCGACGAATGACAGGCCGAGCGCACCGCTGTCGGTGCGGATCGCGCTGCCGGGCAG
>CAMPJU010000249.1 GCA_946886995.1 uncultured Lysobacteraceae bacterium | reverse complement strand
TGATGATCTCCAACCTGCTGGTGATGGTGATCGTCGGCGGCTACGAGACCTTCGTCTCGCGCCTGCGCCTGCAGGGGCATCCGGACCAGCCGGAGTGGCTGAGCCACGTCAACGCCAGCGTGCTGAAGGTGAAGCTGGCGATGGCGATCATCGGCATCAGCTCGATCCACCTGCTGAAGAGCTTCATCGAGGCCGGCGAACTCGGGCTCCCCCTGTGCACCCCGGCACTGGAGGCGGCTGGCCAGCTGTGCGCATCCACGACGGCGACGGGGATCATGTGGCAGACCATCATCCACTGCGTCTTCATCCTTTCGGCAATCGGCATCGCCTGGACCGACCGGCTCATGGCACCGGCGGCGGCCCGTCGCAGCGAGGCGCATTGACGCAGCTGAAGGCGACGTTCAGCGAAGTCAGGAAGATGAATACGCGCCTTTCGTAAAGTGGATGGATGCGCTCATCCATCCACGCCCGGCTCCGGACTGCCACCCGCGACGACCACCGTCGCCTGGATGCGCATTTCCCTGACGGGCTGCCGGATGCGCGGTCCTATCGCATGTACCTGCGCGGCATGCACCGCTTCGTCGCGGACATGGCGGCAGTGCTGGAGCCTGCTCCCGAGACCGGATCCGAAGCGCTGCTCGCGCTGTGCTCCGGTGCGCATGCCGCGCTCGCCGCGGACCTGTGGGACCTGCGGGTAGCGCCCCTGCCGCCTTCTTCCGGCCTGCCCGACGTCGGCACCGGCGCTGGACGCCTGGGCTGGGAATACGTCCTGGCCGGCAGCGCGATGGGTGCGCGGTCGCTGCGCACCCAGGCGGCGCAGCTCGGCCATGACGAACGCCATGGCGCCCGCTTCCTTCACCGCCACGCCGTCGCGGCCGACTGGCCCGCCCTGCTCGAACGGATCGAGCACGAGATCGCCGCGCGTCCGGAGCACGCGCCCGCGGTGCACGCCGGCGCCGCGGCCGCCTTCGCATTCGCCGACAGCTGTTTCGCCGACGCCCGTGACCTGGAGGAGTGCCTCTCGCCATGAACCCCGCCCTGCAGCGCGCCCTGGACGTCTGTGCCAGCGAGCCCATCCACCTGTCCGGCGCGATCCAGCCCCACGGATTCCTGGTGTCGTGCGCCTTGCCCGACTGGACCGTGCGCCATGTGTCCGCGAACATCGAGTCGCTGCTCGGCGTACCCGTGGAGGGCATGCTCCGGCATTCGCTGCGCGAGTTCTTCACCGACGACGTGATCCGGGCCCTCGCCGATACGGCCGCGCTCACCGAACCCGGCGCGGTGACCCAGCGCGCGGCCGTCGCGAACATCGGCCCGTCGGCAACGCTGTGCGACCTCACCGTCCACTGCGTCGACGGCCTCATCCACATCGAGATCGAACCACAACCGCCGGGCACGTCCGAGCTCTCGCCGACGATCACCGCGCAGAACATGATCGCGCGGGTCGCCAACGCGTCCACGCCCGACGACTTCTTCGATGGCGTCGCCGCGCAGGTCAAGCGCCTGACGGGTTACGACCGCGTCATGGTGTACCGCTTCCGCCACGACGACGCGGGCGAAGTGGTCGCCGAGGCATGCGAGCCGGACATGGGCTCGTTCCTGGGCGTGCGATTCCCGGCCTCGGACATCCCGCCGCAGGCCCGCGCGCTCTACGTCAGCAACCGCATCCGGGTCATCCCGGATGCCGGCTACTCCGCCGTCCCGATCGTGCCGGACCGCGACCAGCGCGGCGCGCCGCTCGACCTGGGCCAGAACATGCTGCGCAGCGTCTCCCCGGTGCACCTGGAATACCTGCGCAACATGGGCGTGGCCGCATCGATGTCGATCTCGATCACGGTGGGCGGGCGGTTGTGGGGTCTGGTCGCCTGCCACCACCGCGAACCGCGCCTGGTCCCGCCCGGCGTCCGTGCGGCGGCCGACCTGTTCGGACTGTTCGCCTCGATGCGCGTGGCGGCCCGCGAACAGCACGCGGCCGAAGTCGCCGAGGAACATGCGCGTGCCGCGCGCGACACGCTGGCCATCCGGCTGCAGGATGCCGCCGAGCCGCGTCGTGCGCTGCTGGGCGAACTCGCGTTGTTGTGCCGCACGGTTCCCGCGGACGGCGTCGCGGTCTGGATGGACCACCGCTGGCATGCGCACGGACACACGCCCGATGGGTCGGCGATGCCGCGCCTGCAGGGCTGGATCAGCCGGGTGGGGCCGAATGCCGGCATCGCCTCGACCCACCTCGCCGACCACTGGGCGGCGGGTGCGGGCACCAACGGCATCGCCGGCGTGCTGGCGATCGAGATCTTCCCGGGCAGTGGCGAATGGGTGCTGTTCTTCCGGCGCGAGCAGGTGGAACAGGTGCGCTGGGCCGGGCGTCCGGATCGTCCGTTCGAGGTCAGCGAGGACGGCCAGCGGATCGGTCCGCGCTCCAGCTTCGAGGCATGGGTCCAGACCGTCCGCGACAGCAGCGTGCCGTGGACCGACGGCGACCGGCGCCTCGCGGAGCGGCTGCGGCGCGTCCTGCACCAGCGCCAGCATCGCGGGCATGGCGCGACCGGTCCATCGATCGGCGATCTCGCCGGGCAGCGCGTCCGCTCGGAAGTGCGCGACCAGCGCGACCGGCTGGTGCGGTTGTCGTCGTTGCTCGAGGGGCTGGTCCACCTGGATGCGGAAGAAACCACCCGCCTGGCCGCGCACATCGGTGCGCTCGAGACCGAACTGCGTGCGCTCGCGCGCATTCCCGAGGCGAAGGACTCCGCCTGAAAGCGCGTGCACCGGTCGCGGCCGGTGCGAGGGTGCGCCGCTAGAATGACGCGATGGATGTTTCGCACCTGCTCGACGGCCTGAACCCGGCCCAGCGCGAGGCCG
>CAMPJU010000248.1 GCA_946886995.1 uncultured Lysobacteraceae bacterium | reverse complement strand
CCATCACCCCGACCGGCACGCCGGCCTCGTGCAGCGCGCGCATCGCCCGCAGCTTGCCGTGCGGCGAGGTCGCCCGCGGTTCCAGCTTCGAGGCCAGCCGGTTGTCCAGCGTGGTCACCGAGAACGACACCTGCACCAGGCCGTCGCGCGCCATCGGCGCCAGCAGGTCCAGGTCGCGCTCGATCAGGCCGCCCTTGGTGACGAAGTGCACCGGATGCTTCGTTTCGGCGAGTACTTCCAGCACCTCGCGCGTGACCTTGTACTTGCGTTCGATCGGCTGGTACGCGTCGGTGTTGATGCCCAGCGCGAGCGGCGTCGGCACGTGGCCGGGTTTCGCGAGCTCGTGCCGCAGGCGCTCGGCCGCGTTGGTCTTGGCGAACAGCCGCGTCTCGAAATCCAGCCCCGGCGACAGGTCCAGGTAGGCGTGCGACGGACGCGCGAAGCAGTAGACGCAGCCGTGCTCGCAGCCGCGGTACGGATTCACCGACTGGTCGAAGCCGATGTCCGGCGAGCTGTTGCGGCTGATGATCGAACGCGCGCGCTCCTCCACCACCCGGGTGTCCAGGCGCGGCGGGGCGGCGTCCTCGCCGGGCACCAGGGTGGCGTCGTAGACGGAGCCCCAGCCGTCGTCCTCGCCGACGGTGGCGGTCTTCTCGAAGCGGCCGGGCACGTGCGAGGCGCTGCCGCGCCCCTTGATGGGCGCCTTGGGTCGGTGGGCCGGTGCGTTCATTAGTATTAATACTAATCGGTGGCGAGGCAGACGACCTGAACACGCGCCTTCGGGGAACAATGGGCGCATGACCGATCCCTTCAGCGATGCCTGGCGTGCCCTGCTGCAGGTCGAGCACCTGGCCGCCTGGCTGGTCGGGCTCTGGCTGCTGTACGTGGTCTGGGTCGGCGGCTGGATCGTCCTGCAGAAGCGCGAGCCCGCGGCGACCATCAGCTGGCTGCTGGGCCTGGCGCTGCTGCCGTACCTGGGCTTCATCGTCTACTACTTCTTCGGGCCGCAGCGGATCCGCCGCCAGCGGATGCGCCGCGAGCGCAGCCGCGCGACGCTGCCGACCGCCGCGGACGCGGATGCCGCGCAGGCCGACAGCCGCGAGCTCGCGGAACTCGGCCGCTCCACCACCGGGCTGGCCCCTTCGTCCGCCACCGACGTGCAACTGCTCGACGACGGCGAAGCCAAGTACGAGGCGCTGCTGGCCGACATCGCCGGCGCCGGGCGCTACATCCACCTGGAGTACTACATCTGGCATCCGGACCGGATCGGCACGCGGGTGCGCGATGCGCTGGTCGAGCGCGCGCGTGCCGGAGTGGCAGTGCGCCTGCTGCTCGATGCGGTCGGCGCGGTGAAGTGCGACGAGGCGTTCTTCAAACCCCTGGTGGACGCCGGCGGCGAGGTGGCCTGGTTCCACCCGATCCGGCTGGTGCGTTTCTGGAAGCGTCCGTGGGTGAACCTGCGCAACCATCGCAAGATCGTGGTCATCGATGGGGCCGTGGCGTTCACCGGCGGCATGAACATCACCGACGACCAGGACGAGCGGGTGGATCCGTCCGCCTATCGCGACCTGCACCTGCGCCTGACCGGCGACGTCGTGGCGGTGCTGGAATCCGTGTTCCTGGACGACTGGGCGTACGCCACGCGGCGGGTGCCTTCGGTGCCCGCGCCAGCGGCGATGGGTGGTGGCGGGGTGCCGGCGCAGGTGGTCACCTCCGGTCCCGACAACAAGTGGGAGGCGATCCACCGGCTCCACGTCGGCGCGATCCACGCCGCGCGCAAGCGGGTGTGGCTGGTGACCCCGTACTTCGTGCCGGGCGAGGCGGGGACGATGGCGTTGACCTCGGCCGCGCTGGGTGGCCTGGACGTGCGGCTGGTGATCCCCAAGATGAGCGACAGCCGGCTGGTCACGTATGCGACCCGCTCGTACTTCGACGAGCTGTTGGCCGCCGGGGTGAAGATCTACGAGTACGGCCCGCGGCTGATGCACAGCAAGGCGCTGCTGGTCGACGACGACCTGGCGCTGATCGGCAGCGCGAACTTCGACCACCGCAGCTTCCGGCTGAACTTCGAGGTGCAGGTCCTGTTCCGCGATGCCGACATCGCCGCCTCGCTGGCGCGTCTGGTCGAGCGCGACCTGGCCCATGCGCCGCGCGTCCGGGCGGAGCGCCACCGACCGCTGTGGCGCGACCGCCTGCCGGAGGCGCTGGCGCGGCTGGTGTCGCCGCTCCTTTAGACTCGCGCCCATGCCCTGGATCACCCTGCTGCTCGCCCTCGCCGCCTTCGCGGGCGCCCTGCTCACCGCGTCGGTGGCGCTGATGGTCGTCCTCCTCCTCGCGGCGCTCGGCCTGCTGCTGGCGTCGGCGATGGCGTTCTACGCGCGCCGGGTGGACGCGCGCCGGCGCGAGCCGCCGGCAGCGGCGGAACACGACCCGCGGTGACCGCGCTCAGCGTCAACGTCAACAAGGTGGCGGTGCTGCGCAACTCGCGCGGTGGCGCGACACCGGACGTGGTGCACGCGGCCACCGCCTGCCTGGACGCGGGGGCGCACGGCATCACCGTGCATCCCCGGCCGGACGCGCGGCACATCCGCGCCGACGACGTGCACGCGCTGGCCGCGCTGACCAGTGCGCGTGGCGTCGAGTTCAACATCGAGGGCAATCCGTTCGCGCCGCCGCGCGCGGGGTATCCGGGGCTGCTCGCGCTGTGCGAGACCACGCGTCCCGCGCAGGCGACGCTGGTCCCGGACAGCGATGCGCAGCTGACGTCGGACCACGGGTTCGATTTCGGAGGCGACCTCGGCGAGCTGCGCGAGCTGGTAGTGGCGCTGAAGTCGCTCGGGTGCCGGGTCAGCCTGTTCGTCGA
>CAMPJU010000247.1 GCA_946886995.1 uncultured Lysobacteraceae bacterium | reverse complement strand
CCGTGAGGTCACCCGCGACGAGTTGCAGGTGGTCACGAAGCGCACGCCTTCCCCGGCCGAGCTGGACGACCTGCTGTTCGCGTGGCGCGTGGCCAAGTACGTGAAGTCCAACGCGATCGTGTACGCGAAGGACGGACGCACGGTGGGGATTGGTGCTGGCCAGATGAGCCGCGTGGTGTCCGCCCGCATCGCCGCGCTGAAGGCGGACGAGGCCGGGCTGCCCGTGCCGGGCTCGGCGATGGCCAGCGACGCGTTCTTCCCGTTCCGCGACGGCATCGACGCCGCGGCCGCGGCCGGCATCCGTGCGGTGATCCAGCCGGGTGGCTCGATGCGCGACAGCGAAGTGATCGCCGCGGCGGACGAGCACGGCATCGCGATGGTCTTCACCGGCATCCGCCATTTCCGGCACTGACAATGCGTCGTCCGGCGATTTAATCTGTCGTCCCCGAAGGCGGGGACCCAGATGGATTCCCGCCTACGCGGGAATGACAGTAATCGAGGCTCCCCCATGAAAATCCTCGTCATTGGATCCGGCGGCCGCGAGCATGCGCTGGCCTGGAAGCTGGCCCAGTCGAGCCGCGTCTCCACGGTCTTCGTCGCCCCCGGCAATGCCGGGACCGCGCGCGAGCGCAAATGCATCAACGTCGACGTGGCCGCGACCGACACCGACGGATTGCTGGCACTGGTCGAGCGCGAAGGCGTGGCGATCACCGTCGTCGGTCCCGAGGGTCCGCTGGTCGCCGGCGTCGTCGACCGCTTCCACGCCGCCGGCCACCGCATCTTCGGCCCCACCGAGGCCGCCGCGCGCCTGGAAGGCAGCAAGGCGTTCGCCAAGGATTTCCTGGCGCGGCACGGCATCCCGACCGCGCACTACGCGGTGCACACCGACGTCGACGCCGCGCTGGCGGACGTGCGCGAGAAAGGCGCACCGATCGTGGTGAAGGCCGACGGCCTGGCGGCCGGCAAGGGCGTCGTCGTCGCGATGACGCTCGAGGAAGCCGAGACGGCCGTGCGCGACATGCTCTCCGGCAACGCATTCGGCGAGGCCGGCGCGCGCGTCGTCATCGAGGAATTCCTGGAGGGCGAGGAAGCCAGCTTCATCTCGATCGTCGACGGCCGCACCGTGCTGCCGATGGCCACCAGCCAGGACCACAAGCGCGTCGGCGACGGCGACACCGGGCCGAACACCGGCGGCATGGGCGCGTACTCGCCCGCGCCGGTGGTCACGCCCGAGGTGTACGACCGGGTCATGCGCGAGGTCGTCGAACCGACCGTGCGCGGCATGGCCGCCGACGGCGCACCGTTCAGCGGCTTCCTCTACGCGGGCCTGATGATCTCGCCCGACGGCACGCCGAAGGTCATCGAATTCAACGTCCGCTTCGGCGACCCCGAAACGCAACCGGTGATGCTGCGGCTGCAGTCGGACCTGGTGGACCTGGTGGAGGCGGCGATCTCCGGCCGGCTGCACCTGGAAGACGACGTGCGATGGGATCCGCGTGCCTCGCTGGGCGTGGTGATGGCGGCCGAGGGCTACCCCGGCACGCCGCGCACGGGCGACGTCATCAACGCCTGGGATTCGCCGGACGTGGCCGGGACCAAGGTCTTCCATGCCGGCACGCGGGTGGAGGGCGAGCACGCCGTCACCGCCGGCGGCCGCGTCCTCTGCGTCTGCGCCCTGGGCGACACCGTCGCCGAGGCCCAGCGCCGCGCCTACGCCGAAGTCGCCGGCATCTCCTGGCACGGCGAGTTCCATCGGCACGACATCGGTTGGCGGGCGATCGAGCGGGAAGCCTGACCGGGTCCCCCTTGACATCAATTCCATGTTTCCGGAATATTGGAACCATGGACACGCAAACCGCCCTAGCCGCCCTAAATGCCCTCAGCCACGCCACCCGCCTGGCGGCTTACCGCCAGCTGGTCCAGGCCGGCCCCGAAGGCCTGTCCGTCGGCGACCTGCGCGACCGCCTGGACGTCCCCCCCGCCACCCTGACCGCCCACCTCAACATCCTGCGCGTCGCCGGCCTGGTGGCCGACGAGCGCGAGGGTCGCGTCATCCGCGTCCGCGCGGACTACGCCCGCATGGACGCGCTGCTGGGCTACCTCACCGAGAACTGCTGCGCCGGCGCCGCGGAATGCGGCCCGGCGTCCCCCTGCGTGCCTGCCAAGAAGGACACCCGTCGATGAATCGCTTCCACGTCCACCTCAACGTCGCCGACCTGCCGGCGAGCCTGCGCTTCTACACCGAACTGTTCGGCGCCGAACCCACCGTGCGCAAGGACGACTACGCCAAGTGGATGCTCGAGGACCCGCGCATCAACTTCGCGATCTCCAACACCGGGCGCACGCCGGGCGTCGACCACCTGGGGTTGCAGGTGGATGCGCCCGAAGGCCTGGACGCGATCGGCGTGCGGCTGGACGCCGCGGGCGGGACCGTCGTGCCGGAGGATGCGGCGATCTGCTGCTACGCCAAGTCCGACAAGTTGTGGACCGAGGATCCGCAGGGGACGAAGTGGGAGACGTTTTATTCCCACGGCGAGGCCGTGTCGTACTACGGCGGCGAATCGGCCTGCGCGACGAGTGGTGGGAGTTGCACGCCGGACATTGGTGCCATGAAGGAAGCTGCTGCGGCTTCGCCGGAATCTGCTAGCTGCTGTGCGCCGAACTCTTCCTGCTGCTGATCCCGGATTTCGCTTCGCTGCATCCGGGCTACGGGAAATACGGACTGACGCCATGACCATGACGATCCGACCTGCCGCGCCGGCGGACCTTCCCCACGTCCGTCGGCTGCTGGCCGCAAATGCGCTGCCGACGCAGGACCTCGACTCGACTCCGATCGAGTTCCTGGTCGCCGAGGACGGCGGTGCGCTAATCGGCGCCGTCGGTCTCGAGCTGTTTGGCGA
>CAMPJU010000246.1 GCA_946886995.1 uncultured Lysobacteraceae bacterium | reverse complement strand
CCCACAACCTGCTGTTCGACACGACCGGGCAGGGGTGGATGATCGACTTCGACCGCTGCCACCTGCGCATCCCGGCGACCGGCTGGCGCGAGGGCAACCTGGCCAGGTTGCGCCGCTCGCTGCTCAAGCTGCGCGGTGAGCGCTCGGAGCAGGACGTGCTGGCCGGCTACGCGCGCCTGCGCGCCGGCTACGACACGGCCTGGGACCGGGGTTACTGACGTGGCCGCGACGACCCCATGAGCGCCGCGATGCCGGTGCCGCTCCCCTCGTTGCCCCGTGACCGGCATGGGCGCCCGTTGCGCGACCTGCGGTTGTCGGTGATCGAGGCCTGCAACTTCCGCTGTCCGTACTGCATGCCTGCCGACCGCGTGCCCGACTCGCATGGCCTGGACGCGGCGTCCCGGATGTCGTTCGACGAGATCGAGGCGCTGGTCCGCGGGTTCGTGCGCGTGGGTGCCACCAAGTTGCGCCTGACCGGCGGCGAACCGCTGCTGCGGCGTGGCCTGCCAGCCCTGGTGCGGCGGCTGTCCGCGATCCCCGGCATCGAGGATCTCGCCTTGACCACCAACGGCTCGCTGCTTGCCGGCCAGGCGCAGGCGCTGCGCGACGCGGGCCTGCGGCGGATCACGGTGAGCCTGGACGCGCTGGACCCGGCTCGGTTCCGCGCGCTGTCCGGCGGGCGGGGCGACGTCGACAAGGTGCTCGCCGGCCTGGAGGCCGCGGTGGCGGCCGGGTTCGGCCCGATCAAGCTCAATTGCGTCGTGCAGCGTGGCGTCAACGAGGACGACGTCGAACCACTGGTCGCGTTCGCGCGCGAGCACGGGCATGTGCCGCGCTTCATCGAGTACATGGACGTGGGCACGTGCAACGGGTGGCGGCGCGAGGGCGTGGTGCCGTCCGCGGAACTGCGCGACCGGATCCACGCACGCTGGCCGCTGCGGCCGCTGGAACCCGGCTACCGCGGCGAGGTCGCGAAACGCCATGCGTTCGTCGACGGGCGCGGCGAGGTCGGCTTCGTCAGCTCGGTCAGCGCACCGTTCTGCGGCGATTGCCACCGCGCGCGGGTCGCCGCCGACGGCACGCTGTACACCTGCCTGTTCGCCGGCACGGGGACGGCCTTGCGGCCGGTGCTCGCACAGGGAGAAGCCGCGTTCGCCGACCACCTCGCCACGCTCTGGTCCGCGCGCACCGACCGTTACAGCGAACAGCGCGGCCGCGCGGGAACGCCCCGCCGCCACGTCGAGATGTTCCTGGTCGGCGGCTGACCGGATTCGCCGCCCGTGGCGGCTCCCACATAGAATCGACGGATGAAGCGCGCGATCACGCACCTGGACGAAGCCGGCCGGCCGGCGATGGTCGATGTGTCCGGGAAGGCGGCCACCGCGCGCGAAGCCGTGGCGGACTGCCGCGTGCGCTTCCCAAGGGCGGTCGCCGACCAGTTGCGCGCAAACGGCCTGCGCAGCGCGAAGGGCGGGATCGTCGACACCGCGATCGTCGCCGGCACCCTGGCCGCCAAGCGCACCCACGAATTGATCCCGTTCTGCCACCCGCTGCCCATCGACGGCTGCCGGTTGTCCATCGACTGGGACGGCGACGCCGTGCTGCGCATCGAATGCGCGGTGAAGACCGTCCACCGCACCGGCGTCGAGATGGAGGCGCTGACCGGAGCGACTGTCGCCGCACTGACCATTTACGACATGTGCAAGGCCCTCTCGCACCGGATCACGATCGGCCCCGCGAAGCTGCTGGCCAAGCGCGGCGGCAAGCGCACCGTGGGCAGGGCGCCGTGACCGCGATGGACGCACGCGCCACCGTCCTCTATTTCGCCGCACTGCGCGAGGCCGCGGGCACCGCGTCGGAACTGGTCGAAGCGCAGGGCGACCTCGGCGCGTTGTACGACCGGCTGGGCGCGCGGCACGGTTTCCGCTTCCAGCGAACCCAGTTGCGCGTCGCCGTCGATGGCAGCTTCGCCGAGTGGCGCGACCCCGTCCGTGCCGGCAGCGAGATCGCATTCATCCCCCCCGTCTCGGGAGGCTGACGTGCCGCTGTTCCGCCTCTCCGGCACCCCGTTCGACGTCGCCGCCCAGCGCGAAGCGATGCTGCACGCGCGAGCGGGCGCCCATGCCAGCTTCGAAGGCTGGGTCCGCGACCACAACGACGGACGCGCCGTCTCCGGCCTGCACTACGACGCATACGCCCGGCTCGCCGAGGAAGAAGGCGCGCGCGTGATCAACGAGGCCATCGACCGGTTCGACATCGTCGACGCCGCCTGCATCCACCGCACCGGCGACCTGGAAGTCGGCGACCTGGCCGTCTGGGTCGGCGTCACCGCCGGACACCGCGACGCCGCCTTCGCCGCGTGCCGGTTCATCATCGACGAAGTGAAGTCCCGCGTGCCGATCTGGAAGCGCGAGCGCTACCGCGACGGCGACGCCGGCTGGCTGCACCCGAGCGCCGACTGACCCCGGAAAAGGCGGCGGCCCCGCCGACTTGCCTCGGCGCCCGCGTCGATCGATACCGTTGCTGCCTTCCGGCCCTGGCGGGGTTTTCGACCTAGCGTCGCGAGGGGCCGACGAGGCCACCATGGGACTGCGCACTGCATCCGGATGGATTGCATGCGCTGGAATCTGGCGGAGAGAGGGGGATTCGAACCCCCGAAGCGCGGTTTAGACGCTTACACACTTTCCAGGCGTGCTCCTTCAACCACTCGGACACCTCTCCGTGTCGTTCCCCGCCGGGCTCCATGCCGCCAAGGGGACCGCGAATTTTATCCCGCGCACGCCGCGCCTAACAAGCAAATCCCGGAACGCCACTGAAATCGGTGGCGGAGCGTGGTCGCAGGGGGCTTGCCGGGACAATACGCGCCATGGATGGCGCGGATTAGCCTCCATGGACGGATTCA
>CAMPJU010000245.1 GCA_946886995.1 uncultured Lysobacteraceae bacterium | reverse complement strand
CCGCAGGACGGGCGTGCGGGCATTGCGATGCATGTCGGCTGAGGGCGGACGGGTTCGTGGCAGCTGGCGTCGAGGATCCGACGCGGTACGTTTGAAGGTGGTGGGCCGTGATGGATTCGAACCATCGACCAGCGGATTAAAAGTCCGATGCTCTACCGACTGAGCTAACGGCCCAAGAAGCGGATTTTAGCCCAGCCGTCAGACCCGCGTCGTCGCGAGCGTCTCCAACACCGCCTCCCCGTACCGCTCCAGCTTCCGGTCGCCGACGCCGTTGATCAGGCGCAATGCATCCAGCCCATCTGGATCCGCCAGTGCGATCGCCCGAAGCGTCGCATCGTGGAAGATCACGTAGGCGGGCACGTTCTGCTCGCGCGCCATGGTCGCCCGCCACTCGCGCAACTGGTCGAAGCGTGCCATCGCGTCGACCGGCAGGTCCGCGGGAGCGGCCTCGGCCTTGCGCGCCGCCCGCGCGCGCTTGCGTTCCCGCGCCGGCGGCTCCAGCCGCATCGACAACGTGCGGCGCCCCTTCAGGACCTCCTCGCTGGCCGCGGTCAGGCGCAGCGCCCCATGGCCTTCGATGTCGACGTCGAGCAGCCCGCCCGCGACCAGCTGGCGGAACACGCTGCGCCACTGGCCGGCATCCAGGTCGCCGCCGATCGCGTACGTGCTGAGCGCGTCATGCCCGAACTGCCGGACCTTGGCGGTGTCCGCCCCGCGCAGCACGTCCACCAGGTGGGCCGCCCCGAAGCGCTGCCCCGTCCGGTACACGCAGGACAGCGCCTTCTGCGCGGCGACCGTTCCGTCCCACGTGGAGGGCGGCTGCAGGCAGTTGTCGCAGTTGCCGCACTGCCCGGGGTGTGGCTCGCCGAAGTAGGCCAGCAACTGCTGGCGGCGGCAGGTCGTGGACTCGCAGTAGCCCAGCAGCGCATCGAGCTTGCGGCGCTCCAGGCGCTTGCGTTCCTCGCCGGCCTCGCCCTCCTCGATCATCCTGCGCAGCAACACCGCATCGCCCAGTCCGTAGGCAAGCCAGGCGTCGGCCGGGTCGCCGTCACGCCCGGCACGGCCGGTCTCCTGGTAGTAGCCCTCGATCGACTTGGGCAGGTCGAGGTGCGCCACGAAACGCACGTCCGGCTTGTCGATGCCCATGCCGAACGCGATGGTCGCCACGATCACCACGCCGTCCTCCTGGAGGAACCGGCGCTGGTTCGCCGAACGGATCCTCGTGTCCAGCCCGGCGTGGTAGGGCAGGGCATCGAAACCGCTTTCCGCCAGGAATCCGGCGGTCGCCTCGACCTTGCGGCGCGACAGGCAGTAGACGATGCCGCTCGCGCCGCGGCGCGATTCGAGGAACGCCAGCAGCTGCCGCCGGCCGTCGTCCTTGGCGGCCACGCGGTAGCGGATGTTGGGCCGGTCGAAGGAGCCGACAAACTGCCGGGCGTCCTCCAGCCGGAGCCGCTCGACGATCTCGCGCCGGGTGGGCGCATCGGCGGTGGCGGTCAGGGCGATCCGTGGGACGTCGGGCCAGCGCTCGTGGAGCGCGGTGAGCTCCCGGTACTCCGGACGGAAGTCGTGGCCCCATTGCGAGACGCAGTGGGCTTCATCGATCGCGAACAGCGCGAGGGGCACCCGGTCGAGCAGCGACAGGAACCGTGGGGTCAGCAGCCGCTCCGGCGCGACATACAGCAGGTCGAGCTCCCCGGCGACGAACTGTCGCTCGACCGCATCGGCCTCGCCGGGCGCGAGGCTGGAGTTGAGGCAGGCTGCCGCGATGCCCAGCTGCCTCAGCGCTTCCACCTGGTCCTGCATCAGTGCGATCAGGGGCGACACCACGATCCCGGTTCCGGGACGGAGCAGCGCGGGCAGTTGGTAGCAGAGGGACTTGCCACCCCCGGTCGGCATCAGGACCAGGGCGTCTCCGCCGTCGATGAGACAGTCGACGACTTCTGCCTGTTCTCCGCGGAACTGGTCGAATCCGAAAACGTGACGCAGGCGCTCCAGAGCGGGCTCAGCCATGCCCCTGCACCCTGCCGGTATCCGAAAACGTGAACTGAATCACCAATTTATGGGGTCTTTCATTCATCTTGCTGGATGGACTTCACGTTTTCCACGGTGCTACAGTCACGTTTAACGAAACCTTGACCTACTGCTCACCCAGGGGTCACGGCAACAGCCGCAAGCGGCGCGAGGGGCTCTCAAGTCTCTCACGCAGGGGGCGAGCGGGGAGCAAGGCGGGCCGGAGGGGCCAGCAAAGGATCGATCGAACCTCGAGAGCGCGGAATCTCATGAAAGCCAACGACATGATCGGGTTTGTTCGCACTGGACGGTGGGCGCTTGGCGCCGCCCTGGTGCTGTCTGCCGGTGCCGCACTCGCTGCCGGCCGGCTCGAGCTCGAGAACACCGTGTTCCAGGAAATCGAGGTCCAGACCGACGACGGTCGCACCGAGATCCGGCAGGTCCCGGCGACCCGGGTGGTCCCCGGGACCGAAGTCATCTACGTCATCGATTACGGCAACGTCGGCGACGGCCCGGTCGAGAACGTCGCGATCACGAATCCCATCCCGGACGAACTGGTGTTCGTCGACGGAGACGGGGCGGTCCCGGTCACCGCGGTTTCGGTCGACGACGGCGCGCAGTACGGCGACCTCGCCGAGCTGACTGTCGCGGGTCCCGACGGCGAACCGCGTCCCGCACAACCTTCAGATGTCACGCACCTGCGCTGGGTGCTGCCGGCCCTGCCCGCGGGCGGCGAGGGCGCGGTCTCGTTCCGGGCCCGGGTCAGGTAACAGGCAACCGTTTTTTCCGGCGGCCGCGGAGCCGCCAACCACATCCATCAGAAGCAAATGCAGCATCCAGGGGGAGAGTCATGAAGAGGTTGATGAAGCTGGCGGTGGCCTTCGGGCTGCTGTTCGGGGCGAACGTCGCGTTCGCCCAGTAC
>CAMPJU010000244.1 GCA_946886995.1 uncultured Lysobacteraceae bacterium | reverse complement strand
GCGCGTGGGAGTGCCCGCTATGACGCGCCGGGGTATTCGCCGCCGATATAATCCCGGCTCCCCCGTCCCTGGCCAGCGCATGGATTCCGCCGTGCAACCCGCCGTCGCCCCGCCTCCGGGCCTGGACGCCATCCTCGAGCTGGCGCGCGAGGACATGGCGTCGGTCGATGCGCTCATCCGGCGCCGGCTGGCCTCGGACGTGGTGCTGGTCAACCAGGTGGCCGAGTACATCGTCAATGCCGGGGGCAAGCGCCTGCGGCCGATGTTGCTGCTGCTCGCTGCCGGCGCCCTGTCGGGCCGCGGCGGTCGGGGCGTCGGCGAAGACGCCCACCAGCTGGCGGCCGTGGTGGAGTTCATCCATACGGCGACCCTGCTCCACGATGACGTGGTGGACGAATCCGACCTGCGCCGCGGCCGGCGCACCGCCAATGCGGTCTGGGGCAACGCGCCGAGCGTGCTCGTCGGCGACTTCCTGTATTCGCGCAGCTTCCAGCTGATGGTCGAGCTGCAGCGGCCGGAAGTGATGCGGATCCTCGCCGACACCACCAACGAGATCGCGGAGGGCGAAGTCCTGCAACTGCTGCACGTGCGCAACGCGGACACGGACGAGGCGGCCTACCTGCGGGTCATCGAGCGCAAGACTGCGGTGCTGTTCGCCGCGGCCACGCGGCTGGGCGCATTGCTGGCCGACGCGGGTCCGGACGCCTGCGACGCGATGCACGCCTACGGGCTGAACCTCGGGTTCGCGTTCCAGATCGCGGACGACGTGCTCGACTACGCCGCCGATGCCGGCACGCTGGGCAAGAACGTCGGCGACGACCTGGCCGAGGGCAAGGCGACCCTGCCGCTGATCCATGCGTTGCGCCATGCCGATCCCGCGACCGCCCGGCAGCTGCGTGCGGCCATCGAGACCGGCGATGGCGACGCGCTGCCCGACGTGCTGGCGGCGATCCATGCCGGCGGCAGCCTCGACTACAGCCGGGAGCGTGCCCTGGAGCACGCATCACGCGCCGAGCGCGCGCTCGACGGGTTGCCCGGCAACCCGCACCTGGACGCGTTGCGCGGCCTGGCCCGCTACGCGGTCGACCGCGACCGCTGACGCCGGTCAGGCGATGCCGAGGCCGCCGATGGTGCCGGTCGCATCGGGGTCGAACCCGCCCAGCCGCGCGAAGTGGCAGCCGCGCTCGGCGTAATCGCGATAGGCCCCGAAGCTCGGCGCCCCGGGCGACAGCAGCACCACGCCCTCGCCCTGCAGCAGGCGCCGCGCCTCGGCGACGGCGGCTCCGAGGTCGGTCGCGGCGGCCAGCCGGAACCCGCCACCGGCGGCCAGCGGCGCCAGCAGGTCGTGGATGCGCGGACCGTTCGCACCGGTCGTGACCACGGCGTGGGGCGCCCGCGCCGCCATCGCGTCGGCGAAGCCCTGCCAGTCGAGTCCACGGTCGTGGCCGCCGACGATCAACGCGACGCGACGCGACGCGTACATCTCGAGCGCCGCCAGCGTCGCGTGCGGCGTGGTGCTGATCGAGTCGTCCACCCAGTCCAGGCCGTCGCGACGGCCGAGCGGCTGCAGCCGGTGCGGCAGCGGCGCGAAGCTCGCGACGTGCGGCGCCAGCGCTGCCGCATCGTGGCCGAGCGCATCGATCGCGGCGAGCACCGCGCAGAGGTTGAGGCGGTTGTGCCGCCCCGGCAATGGCAGCGCCGCGGCGTCCAGCACAGCATCGGTGCCACGGTGCAGCACCGCGCCGCGCAGGTGCCAGCCATCGGGGGCGCCGAACCAGCGCACCTCGCCGGGCAGGTCCAGCGCGGCCAGCCGCGGATCCGCGGCGTTCAGCACGGTGACCCGGGGCCGCGTGTCGGTCACCAGCCGCAGCTTGTCGCGGAGGTAGCGCGCCTCGCCACCGTGCCAGTCCAGGTGCTCGGGGAACAGGTTGAGCACCACGGCGACGTCCGGACTGCCGCCGCCGGCCGCCACGTCGCCCGTCTGGTAACTCGACAACTCGATCGCCCAGGCGTCGGCTTCCCCGTCCAGAAGCTCCAGCAAAGGCAGGCCGATGTTCCCCGCGAGCGCCGTCCGCACACCGCCGGCGCGCAGCAGGTGCGCGAGCAACGCGGTGCTGGTGCTCTTGCCCTTGGTGCCGGTGATGCACGCGGTGCCGGGCACCCGGCCGTCTGCGCCGACGCGCTCGCCGAACCACAACGCGGTGCCGCCGAGGAACCGGGTGCCTGCAGCGGCGGCGGCAACGGCATCCTCGCCGTAGGGGCTGATCCCCGGGGATTTCAGGACCACCGCGAAGTCCGCCAGCGCTCGTCCAGGCGGCGTGGCGACCACCGCCAGCGCGGGATCCGCCAGCGCGCGCGCGTCGTCGGATTCCGCTTCGCCGCAGAACAGCGTCATCGGCAGCGCCGGCAGTCGCGAACGCACGGCACGGTACGTCGCGCGGCCTTCGCGGCCCCAGCCCCACAGCGCGATGCGGCCGCCGTCCGCGGCGATCGAATCAAGCGTCGAAATGCGCACGCACCCGCTCCCAGGTCGCCGGCGGCACGCGGTGTTCGCCTTCCAGTGCCATCATCCGGTCGATCGACAGCTCGCCGGGGTCGAGCGCGGGCAGGATCTCCCGGACGAAGCGCTCGACCAGCGCGTCCTCGCGCCATTCGGAGCGCGCGGCCAGGGCGGCCATCGCCGCACGCGACTCGCGGCCCTCGCCCACGCATTCGAACGGCTTGTGGTCCTGGAACTCCAGCAACGCGTCGTAGCCGGCCGCCTGCGCGGGATCGTCGAGCAGGTTGCGACCGAAGATCGACACCAGCCGCGGCTTGGACATGAACGGCGCGAGTGCCAGGAACACGAAATGGCACTTCGGGCAGACGCCGCACCAGCGGTTGACCGGGCGCTCGCCGAGGATGTGGAAGTTGCGGTTGCAGCTGGAGAAGTGCGCGTCGTAGC
>CAMPJU010000243.1 GCA_946886995.1 uncultured Lysobacteraceae bacterium | reverse complement strand
CGCGGCGGCCGCCTGACCGCGGCCGGTCCCGGCATGGGCGACTTCCTCGGTTCGGCGTGGTGGCTGATCGTCAGCCTCGGCTTGCTGGTGACCTTCCACGAATTCGGTCATTACTGGACTGCGCGCCGGTTCGGGGTGGACGTCCTGCGCTTCTCGGTGGGGTTCGGCCGCGCGCTATGGTCGCGGCGCGGTCGCGACGGCACCGAATACGTGATTGCCGCCATTCCGCTCGGCGGCTACGTGAAGATGCTCGACGAGCGCGAAGGCGATGTCCCGCCCGAGCGTCTCCACCGCGCCTTCAACCGCCAGGGGGTGTGGCCGCGGATCGCGATCGTCGCCGCCGGGCCGCTGGCGAACCTGCTCCTTTGCGTCGTGCTGCTGTGGGCGATGTTCGTCGTCGGCCGACCCGACTACGCGCCGGTCGTCGGCCAGGCGGAGGGCATCGCGGCCGAGGCTGGCTTGCGCAGCGGCGACACGCTCCTGTCCGTCGGTGAACGCCGTACGCCGACCTGGAGCGAGGCGATGCTGGCCGTCACCACGGCCGCGATGGACCGCCGCGACGTCCCGGTCCGGTTCCGTACGGCAGCCGGCGAAGAAGCCACGCGCACGCTGCCGCTCTCGGACATGCCGGCGGACTTCGACGAGCGCCGCGCGGTCGCGCTGGCGGGCCTGACCCCGCGCCATTACCTGGTGCCGCCCGTGGTGGGGCGCGTCGAGCCCGGTCTACCGGCCGACGGGATCCTGCGGGCCGGCGATCGCGTGACGGCGGTGGATGGCGTCCCGGTGGCCTCCTTCGACGAGATCGGCCCGCAGGTGCAGCGGCTGGGCGCGAGTGGCGCCGGGGGCATGGTCGAGGTCGAGCGCGACGGCGAGCGGCTGGCGCTCGAGGTCGTCCCCGTGCGGCGCGATCCCGCCGGGGACGGTACCGACTGGATCCTCGGGGTCGCGGCCGCCCCCGCCGGCATGCCGCCCCATGATGCGGAGCTGCGCCACGGGCCCCTGGCGGCCGTCCCGGCGGCGCTCCGGGCCACCTGGCGGATGGGCCACGACACCGTCGGCATGATCGCCCGGATGTTCCGCGGCAGCGCCTCCGCGCAGAACGTCTCCGGCCCGATCACGATCGCCAGGGTCGCCAATGCGTCGGCCGACATGGGGCCCGCCTGGTTCCTGCAGTTCCTCGCCCTGCTCAGCCTCGGGCTCGCGATCCTCAACCTGTTGCCGATCCCGGTCTTGGACGGGGGTCACCTGCTGTATTACCTTATCGAGCTGGCCAAGGGCAGCCCGCTGAGCGAACGCGCCATGGCAGCCGGCCAGTTCGTCGGACTCGTCCTGCTCGCCGGGCTGATGGGCCTGGCGTTCTACAACGACATCCTGCAGCTGGTGCGGTGACGCCGGGCCGGACCCAACCCCCTACTTACCGACGGACGCGATTGATGACGCCCCCCTCCCCACGACTGCTCGCCCTTGCCCTCGCCTCGGTCCTCGCCAGCCCCGCCTGGGCGCAGACCGCCGGCACCGGGGCACCGGTGGCCGTGCCGTCGTCCGCTGCCCGGACGGGCGCCCTGCCGTTCACGGTCGCGGACATCCGCGTCGACGGCCTGCAGCGCATCTCCGCCGGCACCGTGTTCACCTACCTGCCGGTCGAGCGCGGCGACGTGCTGGGCCAGGCCGAGGCCGCCGGCGCGATCCGTGCGCTCTACCAGACCGGGTTCTTCGAGGACGTGCGCCTGGCGCGCCAGGGCGACATCCTGGTCGTGACGGTGACCGAGCGGCCCGCGATCAACGAACTGAACATCACCGGCAACAAGGACCTCAAGACCGAGGACCTGGTCTCGAACCTCTCCGACATCGGCATCGCCGAAGGGCAGACGTTCGACCGCCTGGCGCTGGACCGGGTGACGCTCGAACTCAACCGCGCCTACAACAACCGCGGCAAGTACAACGCGACCATCGTGCCGACGGTCTCGCGGCTGGACCGCAACCGCGTCGACATCACCATCGTCATCGACGAGGGCGATGCCGCGCGCATCCGCCACATCAACCTCGTCGGCAACGAGGTCTACGAGGACGAGGAGATCCTGGACCGCTGGGAACTGGCCGAGTCCAACTGGCTGTCCTGGTACCGCCGCGACGACCAGTATTCCCGCGAGAAGCTGGCCGGCGACATCGAGGCGCTGAACAACTTCTACCTGGACCGGGGCTACGTCGACTTCAGCATCGACTCCACCCAGGTCGAGATCAGCCCCGACAAGCAGGACATGTACATCTCCGCCGGCGTGACGGAGGGCGAGGTGTACAAGGTGTCCGACGTCAAAGTCACGGGCGACACCGTGCTGGACAAGGAGCGCATCGAGCGCCTCCTGCTGGTGCGCGAGGGACAGACGTTCTCGCGCCAGCTGCTGGAACTGAGCTCGGACTCGATCATCGCGACGCTCGGCAACATCGGCTACGCGTTCGCACGCGTGAACCCGATCCCGGACATCGACCGCGAGGCCAACACCGTCGCGATCAACATGCAGGTGATCCCGGGCCCGCGCGTCAACGTGCGCCGGATCGTGTTCAAGGGCAACACGCGCACGGCCGACGAAGTGCTGCGCCGCGAGATGCGCCAGTTCGAGGGCGCCTGGTATTCGCAGGCGGCGATCGACCGCTCGAAGATCCGCCTGCAGCGGCTTGGCTACTTCGAGACCGTCGAGGTCGAGACGCCCCAGGTTCCCGGCAGCCCGGACCTGGTCGACGTCGTGTACACGGTCAAGGAAACGACGTCCGGCAGCTTCACCTTCGGCCTGGGCTTCTCGCAGCTCACCGGCCTGACCACGTCGGTCCAGCTGTCGCAGTCCAACTTCCTGGGCAGCGGCAACCAGGTGTCGATGCAGGCGCAGCGCAACGACTACGTCCAGCGCTACGACTTCTCCTTCGTCAACCCGTACTTCACCGACGAGGGCATGTC
>CAMPJU010000242.1 GCA_946886995.1 uncultured Lysobacteraceae bacterium | reverse complement strand
CCCCCCCCCCCAGCACCCCCGCTGCCTGCGGGTGCAGCACAATGCCCTGCGCCAACGGCAGGACCTCACCGTCCGCTAAGACCTGGGCCGGATCGCGCACCTGGCCGCCGGCGACGAATTGCCGTTCGACGTTCGCGCCGTGGACTACCGCCACCCGAACTTCCGGATGCACCTGCCGGTGGGCGAGCCCGTCGACCTGCTGCTCCGCGTGCAGAGCGAGAGCTCGATGCAGGTGCCGCTCGGGCTCTACACGCCGCAGGCGTTCGCGGAGCTGGCGCGCGACGCGCAGTTCGGCATGGGGATCTACTACGGCATCCTGATCGCGCTGCTGGTCTACAACCTGGTGCTGTGGCTGCTGCTCCGGGACCAGGGCTACTTCTGGTACCTGTTCCACGTGGGCGGCTTCGGGCTGGTGCTGCTGTGCCTCAACGGGCTGGCGTACGAATACCTGTGGCCCGGGTCGCCGCGCCTCCAGGCCTGGTCGGTCCCGGTGTCGATCTGCGTGACCCAGGTCGCGATGCTGCAGTTCACCCGGCACTTCATGGAACTCCGGCTGCGCATGCCCCGGGTGGACCGATTCGCGCAGGCGTACATCGCGGCGTTCGCCGCCTGGGGCGTGCTGTCGTTCTTCCTGCCCTACCGGACCACCGTGCCGGTCGCTTCGGCCGCGGTGTTCCCCGCGATCGTCTTCATCGTCGGCGTGTCGATCGAGATGGTGCGGCGCGGCTACCGTCCGGCGCGCCTGTTCCTGGCCGCCTGGGCGGTGTTCCTGGTCGGCATCGCCGCGTTCTCGGCGATCGCGTTCGGCGTGCTGCCCAAGACGTTCTACACCGAGTACGGCCTGCAGGTCGGTTCGGCCATCGAGATGCTGCTGCTGTCGGTGGCGCTGGGCCATCGCTACGCCAGCCTGCGCAACGAGAACGAACGCATCGTCCGCAGCGCGAACGAGGAACTCGAACGCAACGTCTCCTCCCGCACGCACGAACTGCAGCATGCGCTCGAGCAACTGGGCGAGGCGAACGCGCGCCTCAGCGAATACAGTCGACGCGACCCGCTCACCGGTGCCTACAACCGCCGGCACTTCCGCGAAGCGTTCGAACGGCTTTTGCAGGAGGGGCGGTCGCGGCGCCAGCCACTCGCGCTGCTGATCGCGGACCTGGACAACTTCAAGCAGGTCAACGACCGGCATGGGCACCTGGTCGGCGACGCCTGCCTGCGCGCGGCCGCGCGGCTGTTCGACGAGGAAGTGTCGCCACTCGGCGGGCTGGTCGCCCGGTTCGGCGGCGAGGAGTTCGTCGCCCTGCTGCCGGGACTGGGCGCGGACGACGCCCTGCGGGTGGCCGAGGCGGTGCGCGTCCGGTTGCAGGGCGCGGCCACGGAGGATGGCGGACCACCGGTCCCGCTCACCATCAGCATCGGGGTCAACGTGGTGGGACCCGACGCGCGACCGGCTCCGGAGGATGTGATCCGCGCGGCCGACGCGGCGCTGTACCGCGCCAAGCACGAGGGCCGGGACCGGGTGACGCTCGCCACCCAGGCGGGATCGGCGAGCACCACGGACCACGAAACGGTGACCGGCTAGCGCGTCAGCGGCGGCGGCGCGCGGGTAGCCGACGCACCAGCCTGGCCAGCGCCGCGGGTTCCGTGACCGACACGATCCTCCCGATGCCGAGACTCTCCACGAGATACGGCGCGTTCGCGCCCCCGACCCAGACCGACACGCGCTCGGGCAACGCCGTGTGCAGCGCACGCAACCCTGCCAGTGCACAGGGCGCCTGGCCCGGGTCGACCGAGCTGAGCGCGACTGCGTCGGCATCCAGCCTGGCGGCGACCCGCCCCAGTTCGAGGGGCGGCAACTGCGTGCCGAGGTAGAGCACCGGCGCGCCGGCGTCATGGGCGTGCAGCGCTGCCCCGAGCAGTCCGAGTTCGTGCGGTTCCCCGGGCAGGGTGGCGAACAGGACGCGTGGTGGTCGCTCCCTCGGGTGCTGGTCCAGCACCGACAGCAGTCGACTGCGCAACAGGCTGCTGACGATCCGCTCCTGGGCGATCTCCAGCCGGCCGTCGGCCCAGCGTGCCCCGACTTCGCGCAGCAGGGGCACGACCACGCGCGTCACCAGCACCGTGACCGGCATGGTGGCGATCGCCAGCTGCAGGTCACGGTCGAAAGCATCGACCCGGTATTCCGAAACGGCCTCGAGCATCCTGTCCGGCAGGTCGGCGACGGGACCGTAGCCAGCCTGGCGTCCCTGTTCCAGCAATCGCTCCAGCGCCGCGTCGTCCATCGGCGCCAGGTCGCGGATCGGATGACCGCGCTCGGTCAGCCGATACAACCGCGCCAGCCGCTCGATCATGGCGGTGTCGTAGAGCCGGCGTCCGCCGGCGTCCCGCCGGGGCGTCACCGCGCCGTGGCGACGCTCCCAGGCGCGCAGGGTTTCGGGCGTCAGCCCGGTGAGCTCGGCAGCGGCTTTGACTGGAAACATCCCAGGGCAAATGTACATGATCTGTACAAGTAAAGCTTTTACAAACGGATAACGACGGGCACACGACACTGGCGTCGAACCCTTCCGTCCGGAGTTGCCCGATGATCCGCACCGCACGCACTGCCCTTTCCGCCGGCCTGCTCCTGGGCCTCGCCGCACCGATGGCGATCGCAGGCCATCACGAAGGCGGCCACGCCGCCACGCAATCCCAGGCGGACATCGTCGAGACGGCGGTCGCGGCCGGCCAGTTCGAGACCCTGGCCGCCGCGCTGACCGCCGCCGGCCTGGTCGAAACGCTCAAGGGCGACGGACCGTTCACCGTGTTCGCGCCTACCGACGCGGCGTTCGCGGCCCTGCCCGCAGGCACCGTCGAGTCGCTGCTAGAACCGGCGAACCGCGACAAGCTGCTCTCCATCCTGCGCTACCACGTCGTTGCCGGCCGGGTAACGGCCGACCAGGTGATGGGCATGGAC
>CAMPJU010000241.1 GCA_946886995.1 uncultured Lysobacteraceae bacterium | reverse complement strand
TCGACGATGCCCCGCAGCCGCTGACCGTTTCGGTCGGACTGGCGGAGTTCCCGCTGGTCCGCGACCGGCGCGGGCGCCTCGGCTGGGAGAGTGCCGTCGAACTGGCGGCCCGGGCCGCGGAACAGGCGGCCGCGGACGGCGGCAATGGCTGGTCCGCCGTCCTGGCCACCGACATCGACGCGGCATTGGGCACCCCCGCCTGACGGGGGTATGCTCGTTTCCCTGCGCGCTTCGGCCAGGGGGACGACGTTGCAGTTGAGGCAATCACCCGTGTGGCACGGCTTCGTGCTGGCCGCCCTTTACTTCGTCGGCTGCGTGTTTTCCGCGCTGCCGCTGCAGGAAGGGTCGGTCGCGCTGCTGTGGCCGGCCGCCGGCGTGGGCATGGCCGGCGCCGTGCTGTACGGCGTGCGCCACACGTGGTTCGTGCCGCTGGCGATGCTGGCCTACCACGCCACCATCGGTACGGTTCCCGACGCGTTCGTGCCGTTCTCGGTGCTCAGCAACATGCTAGGCACGATCGCGGGCGGCTGGCTGGCCACGCGCGGCCCCGACCGCGGGGGCCTGGGCCTGTCGCGCGCCGTGCAGGTGCTGCAGGGCGGCGTGCTGCTTTCGGTGGTCAGCGCGGTCATCGGCGTGGCAGGCCTGCGCTACGCCGGGATGATCGATGCGGGGGACATGGGTGCGGGGCTGCTGCGCTGGTTCCTCGGAGACCTGCTGGGCGTGGTGGCGGTGACGCCGGCGCTCCTGCTGCGCCCGCGGCGCGTCGCCGCCGGCCACAACCCGTACCGCGAGCACGGCAGCGAGCCCGAGCGGCTGGCCTGGCTGGTGCTGCTGGTCGGCAGCTACCTGGTGATGGCGTGGGCGGCGAGCGCCGGCGGCACCTATGCGCTGGGCGTGACGGCGTTGCCGCTGGCCATGCTCACCTGGTGCGCGATGCGCTTCCCGCCGTGGTGGACCGCGCGCGCCATCCTGTGTACCTGCCTGCTGATCGGCAGCTTCGCCAGCCTCGGGCTGGCAGGTTTCGCCGTGCCCACCGGCGCGCTGGACACCGCGCGGCTGTTGCTGTTCCTGTGCCTGATCGGCGCCCTGCCGCTGGCGCTGGCCCTGGCGACGCACGAACGCCGGGTGGCCGCGCAACGACTGCTGCGCAACGCGACCATCGACCCGATCACCGGGCTGCACAACCGGACTGCGTTCGAACGGGTGGTGCGCGAGACGCTGAAGGCACCCGGCGCGCCGCCGCGCGCCCTGGCCTACCTCGACCTGGACCACCTGAAGCTGGTCAACGACACCGCCAGCCACGCGGCGGGCGATGCGGTCATCCGCGGCGTTGCCGGCGTGCTGGAATCGTCGTTGCGACCGGGGGACGCGGTCGGCCACTTCGGCGGCGACGAGTTCGGGCTGCTGCTGCACAACTGCCTGCCCGCCGCTGCGGAGGAGCGCGCCAGGCAGTTCATGCGCGCCATCGAGTCCTGGCGGTGCGACTGGGAGGGGCGCAGCCTCGGCGTCACTGCGAGCATCGGCCTGGTGCCGTTCCAGGGCGAGCAGGATTTCGCGCGGCTGCTGTCGCAGGCCGATGCCGCCTGCTTCGCGGCCAAGGAACTCGGAGGCAACCAGATCTGCCGCGCTGCGCTCGACGGCGGCGAGCGCCTGGACCACACGCGCGCCATGCGCTGGGCGGTGCGCGTGCGCGAGGCGATCGACACCCGCAGCTTCCTGCTCTACGGGCAGACGATCGCTTCGCTCGGGGACTCGCCGACCCCGGGCCGCCACTTCGAGTTGCTGCTGCGCCTGCGCGATCCCGCCACCGGGCAACTGCTGCTGCCCGAACAGTTCTTCCCCGCCGCGGACCGGTACCGGCTCGGCGTGCGCATCGACCGCGGCGTGATCGACCTGGCGCTCGACTGGCTGGAACGCAATGCCGACCCCGCCGAAATCGACATGTGCTGCATCAACCTGTCGGCGCAGGCGCTGGTGGACGAGGGCTTCATCGCGTTCCTCGGCGAACGGCTGGGGCGCAGTGCGTTCCCGTCGGAGAAGCTGTGCCTGGAGATCACCGAGACCAGCGCGTTGCGGGACATCCCGCGCGCGCAGCGCTTCATCTCGCAGATGCGCACCCGCGGGTGCCGCTTCGCCCTGGACGATTTCGGCACCGGATTCTGTTCGTTCGGCTACCTGCGATCGCTCGACGTGGACTACTTCAAGATCGACGGCAGTTTCGTGCGGGAGATGCACGACTCCCCGCTGTCGCTGCAGATCGTGCGCGCGATCACCGACATCGCGCACGTGCTGGACAAGCGCACGATCGCCGAGCACGCCGAGACCCCCGCGCAACTGGCGACGCTGGCGGAACTGGGCGTCGACCTCGCCCAGGGCTACGCCGTGCACCGGCCCGAGCCGATCGAGCGCTATTTCGCGCGGGCAATGCCCACGACGGCCGCCAGGCCGGAGGTGCCGGCGCCGGCCGTGGATTGACCGGCGTCCTATAATCGCGGCCCCCCGCCGTCCGCCGCGCCCCGCCATGCCCGATGTTGCAACCGAAGCCGCCCGCCGGCGGACCTTCGCGATCATTTCCCATCCGGACGCGGGCAAGACCACGTTGACGGAGAAGCTGCTGCTGTTCGGCGGCGCGATCCAGATGGCCGGCTCGGTGAAGGGGCGCAAGGCCGCGCGCCACGCGACCTCCGACTGGATGGCGCTGGAGCAGGAGCGCGGCATCTCCGTGACCTCGTCGGTGATGCAGTTCCCGTACGCGGGCCGGATCGTCAACCTGCTCGACACCCCGGGCCACGCCGACTTCGGCGAGGACACCTACCGCGTGCTCACCGCGGTGGACAGCGCGCTGATGGTCATCGACGTGGCCAAGGGCGTCGAGGAACGCACGATCAAGCTGATGGAGGTCTGCCGGCTGCGCGACACGCCGATCATGACCTTCATCAACAAGCTCGACCGCG
>CAMPJU010000240.1 GCA_946886995.1 uncultured Lysobacteraceae bacterium | reverse complement strand
CTCGAGGACGTCTACTTCCAGCGCCTGCGCCTGCATGCGCGCAAGGCCGCCTGACAGGGCCGCCCGGATGACCTTCGAATTCTTCCGCTTCGAGCTGCGCGAGCAGCTCCGTTCCCCGCTGCTGTGGCTGCTGGCGGGCCTGTTCGCACTGCTGGCGTTCGGCGCGGCGTCCAGCGACACCGTGCAGATCGGCGGCAGCATCGGCAACGTGCATCGCAACGCGCCGGTCGTGATCGCCACCTGGATGACCGCGTTCACGCTGATCGGGATGCTGATCATCACGATCTTCGTCAGCGCCGCGCTGCTGCGCGACTTCGAGCTGGGCACGTCGGAGCTGTTCTTCGCCAGCCCGATCCGCAAGCGCGATTACCTGGCGGGGCGGCTGGGCGCGGCGCTGGTCGCCAGCCTGGTGTTGTACGTGGTGATCGCCGCGGGACTGTTCATCGCGCAGTTCATGCCGTGGATCGACCGGGCGCGGCTGGGCCCGATCTCGCTGTACCCATACGCCTGGACGTTCGCGGTGATGGTGCTGCCGAACGTGCTGTTCACCGGCGCGCTGCTTGCCCTGCTGGCGGTGGTCACGCGCAGCATCCTGTGGGTGTACATCGGCGTGGTCGCGTTCTTCGTGCTGTACGGCATCAGCGGCACGCTGCTGCAGGACCTGGACAACGTGCGCCTGGCCACGCTGCTCGACCCGCTTGGCATCCGCGCGATGTCGCGCACGGTGCGCTACTGGTCGGCGGCCGAACGCAATTCCAACGTGCCCGAAATCGCGTCTTTCCTGCTGGCCAACCGCGCGTTGTGGAGCGCGATCGGGCTGGCGATGCTGGGCGCGACGTTCGCGCTGTTCCGCACCGAGCGCAGCGGCACCACCGGGCGCAAATGGTGGCGGCGCAGCCGGAACGGGCCGGTGACGACGGCCTTCGCCGCGTCCCGCCCGCAACCGGTCGCCGTGCCGCGGGTCACCCCGGCGTTCGATCGCGGCACCACCTGGCGGCAGTTCCTGCGCCAGCTGCGCTTCGACACCGCCGGCGTGTTCCGCAGCGTGCCGTTCCTGGTCCTGCTGGTGTTCGGCCTCACCAACTTCATCCCGGTCGCGCTCGACGTGTCGACGATGTACGACACGCCGGTCTGGCCGATCACCTCGCAGATGCTGCAGGCGCTGCAGCAGAGCTACAGCTTCCTGCTGATCATCATCGTGCTGTTCTACGCCGGCGAACTGGTGTGGAAGGAGCGTGGCGCGAAGATCGACGAGGTCACCGACGCCATGCCGGTCGCGGACTGGGTGCCGCTGCTGGCCAAGTTCTGCGCACTCGTCGCGGTCGTCCTGGCATTCCAGCTGGGCGGCGCGCTGGTGGCGATGGCCATCCAGCTGGGCAAGGGCTACACGCACCTGGAGCCGCTGGTCTACCTGCAGACGCTGGCGCTCGACTCGGTGGTCTACATCGTGATGGGCGGCCTGGCGCTGGCCCTGCAGGTGCTGAGCAACAACAAGTTCCTGGGCTACGCGCTGCTGATCCTGGTGCTGGTGCTGCAGACCGCGCTCGGCCTGATGGACTACACCCACAACCTGTACAACTTCGGCAGCTGGCCCAACGCGCCGTATTCCGACATGAACGGCTACGGGCACTTCCTCGCCGGCCAGCTGGCGTTCCAGGCGTACTGGGCGCTGTTCCTGCTGGGGTTGCTGCTGCTGTGCACCGCACTGTGGGTGCGCGGCGTGGGCGGCGGGCGCGGGCAGCGCATCGCCCTGGCGAAGCAGCGCCTGCACGGGCGGCTGGGCGTCGCGCTGGGCGTGGTCGCGGTGGCGTTCGTGGCCTGGGGCGGCGTGCTGTTCTGGAACACCAACATCCGCAACGAGTTCCGCTCGCCGGACGAACAGCTGGACCTGGCCGCGCGCTACGAGCGCGAGTACAAGCAGTACGAAACGCTGCCGCAGCCGCGGATCCTGGCCAGCCATTCCGAGGTCGACCTGCGGCCACATGCGCAGTCGATGACCGCGACGATCGAGTACACCGTGCACAACCCGCACGCCACGCCGATCGCGGACGTGCACCTGCAGATGGCGAACGACGAGGCACTGGTCGACGTCGACCTGGGCGGCACGGCGGAACTGGTCCACCACGACGCGCCGCTGGGCTACCGCATCTACCGGCTCGCCGATCCGATTCAGCCGGGCGAACGGCGCGAGTTCCGGTTCGCCGTCGACTACCACCCGACAGGCATCGAGAACAGCCAGGCGCAGACCCAGTTCGTCGACAACGGCAGCTTCTTCAACAATTCGTCTGCGTTCCCGTCGTTCGGCTACAACGCCCAGGTCGAGATCAGCGACCGCAACGAGCGTCGCAAGCGCGACATGGGCGAGCCGCGGCGGATGCCGCTGCTGGAGGACGAGGCCGCCCGCGCCAACACCTACCTGACCGACGACGCCGACTGGATCGCGTTCAGCACCAGCATCTGCACCGCGCCGGAACAGGTCGCCCTGGCGCCCGGCAAGCTGGTGCGCGAGTACGCGCGCGACGGCCGGCGCTGCTTCGACTACGCGCTGGACCGGCCGATGCTGAACTTCCACGCCTGGCTGTCGGGCGAGTGGGAAGTCACGCGCGGTGCGTACAAGGCCGGCACTGCGGATGAAATCCCGATCGAGATCTACCACCACCCGGCGCACGACTGGAACGTCGCGCGGATGATCGAGGGCGTACGGGAGTCGCTGGACTACTTCGAGACGGCGTTCACCCCGTACCAGCACGACCAGGTGCGGATCGTGGAGTTCCCGCGCTACGCCAGCTTCGCGCAGAGCTTCGCGGGAACCGTCCCGTACTCGGAGTCGATCGGCTTCATCGCCGACCTGCGCGACGACAGCGCCATCGACTACGTGTACTACGTCACCGCGCACGAGGTCGCGCACCAGTGGTGGGCGCACCAGGTCATCGGCGCCAACGTGCAGGGCGCCAC
>CAMPJU010000239.1 GCA_946886995.1 uncultured Lysobacteraceae bacterium | reverse complement strand
ACGCCACGCTGCACTTCAGCGCGTACCTGGTGCTGGACCTGCGCGGCTACTGGGCGATCGTGTTCGAGGAAATCGCCAAGCGCCCGTACATCACCGTCGGCTTCGCCGCCTGGTTGCTGCTGGTGCCGCTGGCGGTGACATCGACCAAGGGCTGGATCCGCCGCCTGGGGCGCAACTGGGCGCGCCTGCACAAGCTGGTCTACCTCGTCGGCGTGCTCGCGGTGCTGCACTTCTGGTGGATCGTGAAGACCGACGTGCGCGAACCGCTGCTGTACGCGGCCATCCTCGCGGTGCTGCTGGGCTGGCGCGCGTGGAAGCGCTTCGGCCCACGCAAGGGGCCGGCGCCGCGCCGCTAGGCCGCGCCGAACAGCAGCAACGCCGCCAGTGCGGCGGCCAGCAGCAACGCCGCGAGCAGGAGCCAGGGCATCCGCCTGGCATTGCCCGCCACGGCCGAAGCCTCCGTGGCCACCGGCGCCGAAGCCTCCGATGTGCCCGTGCGTTGCGGTGCCCGACCGGGCGCCTCGACGACGAAGCGGTGGTGCGCATCGAACACGACCTGGTCGCCTGGCCGCAGCACGGCATCACGCACGGGCTCGCCGTTCACGATGCTGGCGTCGCCGGGCGCCAGTGCACGCAGGACCAGGGCATCGCCATGCGGTTCCAGTCGCGCATGCCGGTCCGCGAACGCGGGCGCGTCGATGACGATGTCGCAGCCTTCCATGCGCCCGACAACCCGCGGGCGGGACAGGTCGAAGCAACGTCCGTGGTGCTGGCCGCCGACGCCGCGCAGCACCAGCCGCGATTCGGCGACGCCGGTCGCGCGCGGCTCGGGCACGCGGGGCTCCGGGATGCGGCGATCGACATCGTTGGCGGCCAGCAGTTGCACCAGCACGCCGTCCAGGTGGATGGCGTCGCCCACGCGCAGCATCGCCATCCGCCGCACCGGGCGGCCGTTGACGTGCACCGCATGCGCGCCGGGTTCGAGCGTCATCCACACGCCGCGACGGTCGACGCAGACCCGGACGGGAGCGGCATCCCCCGCGTCGGCCACGATGGCATCGCCGCGGCGCACCAGCCCGTGCTGTCCGGCGCCGAGCGCCAGGTCGGCCTGGTCGTGCTGGGGGAAGCGCAATCTCAGTTCGGTCACGACACGGCCTCGTTCACCACCGGAGTGTATAACCGTCGCCATGGCCATGATCGACATCCACCACGCGCACACGTTGCCGACCGATGCCGCGAGGCGCGCCGTGGAGGACGTGGCGGTGAAGCTCGGCCGCAAGTTCGGGCTCGACTACCGCTGGGAAGGCGACGCACTGCACTTCGTGCGCCCGGGCATCGAGGGCCACATCGCGGTGCTGGCCGGGCAGCTGCGGGTGACCGCCAAACTGGGCCTGATGATGTCGGCGATGAAAGGGAAGATCGAGTCCGAGCTCCGGCGCTACCTCGACGAGGAATTCGGCCGGGACTGACACCACGCGCCGTTCATCGCGGCCGGCGCAGCATGGCCGGGACCCCCACGGGAGAGGACCGCGCCATGGCGACCAGCGATCGAGGCAACCGCCGTTTCGACGATGACGACACCCGCGCGTCCGGCCAGCGCTGGACGGGGGGCGGCAACTGGAGCGAGTCCGCGCGGCAGGTCTGGCTGGCCGGCGTCGGCGCCTGGTCACGGGCGCAGGCCGAGGGCAGCAAGCTGTTCGACGGCCTGGTGCGCGACGGCATGGAGGCCGAGCGCGAGGACGGCTCGCGCAGCGCCGGCGTCCGCGACGCGGTGGACCGTGGCGCCGAAGACGTGCGCGGGTTCGCGACCGGGACCTGGGACCGGCTCGGGCAGTTCATCGAGGACACCGTGCAACGCTCCCTGCTCCGCCTGGGCGTCCCCCGCCGCGAGGACATGGAGGCCCTGGGACGGCGCATCGATGCGCTGAGCAACGAATTGCGCGAAGCACGCGCGGCGGGCATCGCGGGCCAGCCGACGCCGGCACGTCGCCGCAGCGCCACGAAGTCCGCGGCGAAACAGGCGGCCCCCGGTGCCGCGGCCACCAGGCGCGCCGCCGATCCGGACGCGGCCACCCGCAAACCGCCGGCCTGAGCCTAGAATCCACGCATTGGCCGGCACGGGGCACCTCGCCCCTTTTGCCGGCCGCGATCCTGCATTGGGGGAAACCGGATGCCGTTCCACTGGTTGTTGGCGGCCCTCGTGGCCGTGGCGATCGGCGCTGCCGCGAGCGCCTGGTTGTGGCTGGCGCGCAGGCGCCGCGATGAAGCGGATGCCGGCCTGGCGGCGCTGGCGGGCATGCGCTGGCGCGAGTTCTCGCGGTTCGTGCTCGATGCGATGCGCCACCGCGGGCACGAAGTGTCGGCCGACCCGGTGGCGCTGGCCGGCGCCCGCCAGACCGAGTTCGTGATGCACCGCGACGGCCGCAAGTGGCTGCTGGCCTGCCGCCACGGCGAGCACGCCGGCATCGACATGCGCACCGTGCACGCACTGGAGAACGCGTTGCTCGCCAACGGGGCCGCCGGCGGCATCCTGGTGGCGACCGGCCACGTCGATCCCGAAGCGCGCCGCGCGGTGGCTGCCCGGCCGAAGCTGCAACTGCTGGAAGGCCGCGCCCTGTGGCGCGAACTGGCGCCGATGCTGCCGGAAACGCTGCGCGACGAAGCCGCCGCCGACGCCGGCCGGCTGGCGCGGGGACGGTTGCGGCTGGCCTGGATCGGTGCGGTCGCGGTCGGGATCGTGGTGCTGCTCGTGGGTGGCCGCGGCTACGACCCGGCCAGCACCCCGGAGACCGCTGTAGCGGACACCCCGGTGACAGCAGCGACGCCACCCGCCATCCCGACGCCGACGCCGACGGCGGCCGCGCCCACCACGGTCGAAGCCCCCGCGCCCGCCGCGACGGTGGCCCCGCCGCCGGCCCCGGACGCGGGTGAGGAAGCCTTCGACCGCAGCCAGGTCGCCCT
>CAMPJU010000238.1 GCA_946886995.1 uncultured Lysobacteraceae bacterium | reverse complement strand
GCGCCGCCGCGTGGTTCGCGTAGTCGATCTTGTGGTCGATGCCGACGACGAGCATCAGCAGCGGGAGGATCGCGATCGAGGGGATCGGGCGCACGAAGTCGGCGAAGAAGCGCACGGATCGGTACGCCCACTCGTTGCTGCCGATGACGATCCCGGCCGGCACGGCCAACGCCACGACCGCGCAGCAGATATCGACGGTCACCGACCAGGACTGGGAGGTCGCCACCATCGGCGACTACGACGATGACGGCAGGTCCGACATCCTCTGGCGCAACCAGCTCACCGGGGCCAACACGATCTGGCATTCGGGCAGTTCGGCCTCCCAGCAACCGGTGGCGCGACTGTCGGACACCGACTGGTTCGTGGTGGACTGAGGCGCGCGCGGGGGGCGCAATGGCGCGCCCGGATCGGTCAGCCTTCCCGCTTGGCCAGGATCTTCGCCACCTGCCGGTCGGCGGCCACGCGGTGCTGGAGCGACTTGCACATCTCCACGCCGGCGGCGCTCAGGTGGAACATGCCTTCGTCGTCCTGGAGCACCAGGCCGCTGTCGACCAGCCGCTGGTGGATCTCCGTGTCGCCGGATTCCATTTCGATCTGCTGGTCCACGCGCTTGAGGACCTCCAGCAGGGCCAGGTCCTCGATCGAGATCTCGTCCATCCGGATCCGCCTGCTGCGTCGCCTCGGGTCAGTCGACCAACTGTACGCGCAATTCCCGCGGCAGTGCGAACACCATGTTCTCCGGCTCCCCGGCCAGCTCCCGGGCCTCGCCGCCACCCAGGGCGCGCAACCGGTCGAGCACGCCCTGCACCAGCACGTCCGGGGCCGACGCCCCGGCGGTCACGCCGACCCGGGGCGTGCCCGCGAGCCAGGCCGGGTCGATCTCGTCGGCGCCGTCGATCAGGTACGCCGGCACGCCGTCGCGCTCGGCGAGCTCGCGCAGGCGGTTGGAGTTGGAACTGTTGGGCGAGCCGACCACCAGCACCAGGTCGCACTCGCGGGCGAGCGTGCGCACGGCGTCCTGGCGGTTCTGGGTGGCGTAGCAGATGTCGTCGTTCTTCGGGCCCTGGATCGCCGGGAACCGCGCCTGCAGCGCGGCAATGATCCCGCGCGTGTCGTCGACCGACAGCGTGGTCTGGGTGGTGTAGGCGATGTTGTCCGGCTGGGACACCTGCAGCCCCGCAACGTCGGACAGGTCCTCGACCAGGTAGATGCGGCCGTTGCCGTGCTGGGCGTTCCACTGCCCCATCGTGCCCTCGACCTCGGGATGGCCGGCATGGCCGACCAGCACCATGTCGCGGCCGGCGCGGCACTGGCGCGCGACCTCCAGGTGGACCTTGGTGACCAGCGGGCAGGTCGCGTCGAAGACCTTCAGTTCGCGGCGGGCGGCCTCGGTGCGCACGGCCTGCGAGACGCCGTGGGCGGAGAAGATCACGGTGGCGCCGTCGGGCACCTCGTCCAGTTCCTCGACGAAGACGGCGCCGCGCTCGCGCAGGTCGTCGACCACGAACCTGTTGTGCACGACCTCGTGGCGCACGTAGATCGGCGCGCCCAGGGTCTCGATGGCGCGCTTGACGATCTCGATCGCGCGGTCGACGCCGGCGCAGAAGCCGCGGGGGTTGGCGAGGAGGACGTCCATGGGGCGCGATTCTACCGGGCGGACCCGGGATCGCCGCTGAAGCGGCGGCTACGGCGCCTTCCTGGGCCCGACCAGGCCGAACAGGGCGATGCCGATGGCACCTGCGACGATCGCCGAATCGGCGATGTTGAAGGCGGGCCAGTAGTGGTCGCGCCAGTGCCACTGGATGAAGTCGACCACGTGGCCGAAGCGCAGGCGGTCGATGACGTTGCCGACCGCACCGCCGATGACAAGCGCGAACGGCATGGCGGTGCGCCAGTCCGCCCGCGGGATGCGCCGCAACCACGCCACCAGCACGCCGCAGATCACCACCGCCAGCCCGACGAAGAACCAGTGCTGCCAGCCGCCGGCATCGGCCAGGAAGCTGAAGGCCGCACCGGTGTTGTAGGTGCGGTACCAGTTCCAGAACCCGTCGATCACCGGGATCGCCTGGTACTCGGGCAGCGACGTGAGCACCCAGTGCTTGGTCCACTGGTCGAGCACGAGCACGACGACCGACAGGGCCAGCCACGCCAGCGCATCGGGCCTGGGCCGGGTCAGAACCATTGCCGGTCCTCGCCGTCGCCGTCGAGGTTGTCGACGCAACGGCCGCAGATCTGCGGATGCGCCGCCACCGAGCCGACGTCCGCGCGGTACTGCCAGCAGCGGATGCACTTGGGCTTGGTGGTCGGCACGGCGGTGACGTGCAACCCGGGGCCCTCCCCCGGCTGGACCACGACGTCGCCGCTGATCAGCAGGAAGCGCAGTTCATCGGCGAGCGGCGCCAGCCGTGCCAGGTCGGCGCCGGGTCCGCACGCGACGGTGACTTCGGCCTCCAGCGCCGCACCGATCGCACCACTCGCGCGCATCGGCTCGAGCACCTTGGCCACCTGTTCGCGCAACGCGAGCAGGCGGTCGAAGTCCGCCGACGAGAGCGGCACGTCGTCATCCAGCGGGGCCAATCCGTCGTACCAGGTCGCGAACAGGACGTTCTCTTCGCGCTCGCCGGTGGCGGCCGGTGGCATGTGCCGCCACATCTCGTCGGCGGTGTACGCCAGGATCGGCGCGATCCAGCGCACGAACGCCTCGGCGACGCGGTACATCGCGGACTGCGCGCTGCGCCGGCCGCGCGAATCCTCGGGCATCGTGTACAGCCGGTCCTTGGTGACGTCCAGGTACAGCGAGCCCAGGTCGACGCTGCAGAAGTTGCCGAGCGCCTGCACCACTTCCGGGAAGTCGTAGCGTGCGTACGCGTCGGCGATGCGCTCCTGCAGTTCGTGCGCGCGATGCACGATCCAGCGATCGAGCGCGACCATGTCGTCGAGCGGGCGCAGGTCGCGCGCCGGGTCGAAGCCGTGCA
>CAMPJU010000237.1 GCA_946886995.1 uncultured Lysobacteraceae bacterium | reverse complement strand
GGGACGACCTGGATCGACGCCCGGATGATCCGCCTGTTCGCCCTCGTCCTGCTCGCCGCGCTGCCCGCACCGGCCGTCGTCGCCGGGGCGTCTCCGCCGGTGCAGACCGACCACCTGCAGTCGCGACTGGTCGCCGAGACGACCGCGGCCGTGCCGGGTACGCGGCTGACGCTCGGGCTGCTGCTGGAGCACGATCCGCACTGGCACACGTACTGGAGCAACCCCGGCGATTCGGGGCTGCCGACCACGCTCGAGTTCACGCTTCCCGACGGCGTCGTCGCCGAGCAGATCGCGTGGCCGCATCCGGAGCGCTTCGAACTCTCCGGCATCGTCAACTTCGGCTATGGCGGCCGCCGGCTGCTGCCGATCTCGATCACCCTTCCGGCCGGTTACGCCGCGACGTCGTTGCCGGTGCGCGGCGCCGCGAACTGGCTGGTCTGCGAGGTCGAATGCCTCCCCGGCAAGGCCGAGTACGCGCTGGAGCTTCCGGTTGCGTCGACCGCCGATGTCGACGCCAGCTGGGCCGGGGATTTCGCCTCCGCGCGCGCCGACCTGCCGCGCGCGTCCGCCGCGACGTTCGCGATCGCCCCCGACGCCGATGCGATGGTCCTCGCGCTGGACGGCCTGGAGGCAGGCGCGGTGCCGGCCGGATGGCAATGGTTCCCGGAAACCCCCGAGACCGTCGCCAACGGCGCGCAGCCGAAGTGGCAACGCGTCGCCGACGGCTGGCAGGCGCGTTGGCCGAAGAGCGAGTACTTCACCGCGCTGCCTGCGGAGGTGGCCCTCGTCGCGGTCGACGGCGACGGCACGGCGTGGCGTTTCGCCGCCGCTCCCGGGGCAGCGGGCGCCATCACGGCGCTTGCCGACGCGACGTCGCTGCAGGACGACGCCGTCGAACCGCTCGGGCTGCTCACGGCCCTGCTGTTCGCCTTCATCGGCGGCCTGATCCTGAACCTCATGCCGTGCGTGTTCCCGGTGCTCTCGATCAAGGCGCTGGGCGCGCTGGGCTCCGCCGAGGATCGCGCAGCACTGCGCCGGCATGGCGCCTGGTATGCCGCGGGCGTCGTCGCGACATTCCTGCTGCTCGCCGGTGCGCTGCTCGCGCTGCGCGCCGGCGGCGAACAGCTCGGCTGGGGCTTCCAGCTGCAGGAGCCGCGCTTCGTCGCCGCCATCGCGCTACTGCTGTTCGCGATGGCGCTTTCGTTCTCGGGCGTGTGGGCATTCGGCGGCCGGCTTGGCGGGGCCGGACAGCGGCTGACGGAGGGACACGGTGCACGCGCCTCGTTCTTCACGGGCGCGCTGGCGGTCGTCGTCGCGAGCCCGTGCACCGCGCCGTTCATGGGCACCGCGCTCGGCTGGGCGCTTGCGCAACCGGCGGTCGCGGCGCTCGCGGTGTTCGTCGCACTCGGCCTGGGTCTTGCCGCGCCCATGCTGCTGCTCGGGTTCGTGCCGGCGCTGGCCCGTGCCTTGCCGCGGCCGGGCCCGTGGCTGGAAGGCTTTCGCCAGTTGCTCGCGTTCCCGCTGTACCTGACCGTGGTCTGGCTGCTGTGGGTATACGGCGAACAGACCTCGCAGCTGGGCATGGCCTGGCTCCTCGCCGCGCTCACCGCACTGGCGTTCGCGCTGTGGCTGTTCGGGCGGCGGTCCGCGATGCGTTCGCTGCGCGCCCGTGCGACGACCGCGATGGTGTCCGCCGCCGCGCTCGTGCTCGCGTTCGGCCTCGCACTGTCGACTGCGGTGCCGGCAGCCACCGGTGCGCAAGCGGCGCGGGATGACGGCGCCGAGCCGTGGAGCGAACAGCGCCTGGCCGAGCTGCGCGCGGCCGGGCAACCCGTGCTGGTCAACATGACCGCGGCGTGGTGCATCACCTGCCTGGCGAACGAACGCGTCGCGCTGTCGACCGACACCGTGCGCGAGGCCCTCGCCTCGGGCGGTGTCGCCTACCTCAAGGGCGACTGGACGCGGCACGACGAGGCGATCACGCGCTATCTCCAGCGCTACGACCGGAACGGCGTGCCGCTGTACGTGCTCTATCCCCCGGACGGTGGCGCTCCCACAGTGCTGCCGCAACTCCTGACGCCCGACGCGGTCGCCGATGCAATCCGTTCGATGTGACCCATGACCGAGGAAACCGACAAATGAAGAAGAAACTGCTTATTGCCGTGGGTGCGCTGATCGCGATCGCCGCCGCTGCCGCGTTCGCCTACTCCAGGGCCCAGGCCGCCGACGCCGCCGATGCCCTGGCCGCGGCCGTCGCCAGCGCCGCCGTCGCCAAGGAGGACCAGCCGGCTCCCGGTTTCGAGCTGGTCGATTCGGAGGGGAAGACGCGCTCGCTTTCCGAGTTCGCCGGCAGGACCGTCGTCCTCGAGTGGACCAACCACAAATGCCCGTTCGTCGGTAAGCATTACGACGCCGGCAACATGCAGGCGCAGCAGCGCGCAGCGACCGCGGACGGCGTTGTCTGGCTGACCATCAATTCGTCCGCCCCGGGGAAGCAGGGACACGTCGACGGCGCCGGCGCCGAGGAAGTCCGTCGCGACGTCGGGGCCGCCCAGACCGCATACCTGCTCGACCCCGAGGGCGTCGCCGGCCGCGCATACGGCGCCAAGACGACGCCGCACATGTACGTGATCGACCCCGCCGGGGTGCTGCGCTATGCCGGCGCGATCGACGACACCAATGGCTCCGGGAGCCGGGACATCGCCGACGCCACGCAGTACGTGACCCAGGCACTGGGCGAACTGGCGGCGGGGCAGCCGGTCAGCGTGCAGGTATCGCGGCCGTACGGGTGCTCGGTGAAGTACGCGAACTGAGACGGCCGCACCGCCTCCGCGGCGGCGGCGCCCTCAGGCGCCCCGCCGCTCGCGCACCAGCGACTCCACGACGGATGGATCCGCCAGGGTCGACGTGTCGCCCAGCTGGTCCGGTCCGATTTCAGACGACCCGCACTCGGCGATCTTGCGCAGGATCCGCCGCATGATCTT